>CAMAUH010000096.1 GCA_945861365.1 Candidatus Kuenenia stuttgartensis | reverse complement strand
TGGCCGCATCCGCATCGTCAAGGATGGCGTGTTGCTGTCGACGCCGTTCCTCGACCTCACTGGCCTGGGTCAGGTCGCCTTCGGGGGCGAACTCGGCCTGCTCGGTCTGGCCTTCCACCCGAACCATGCGTCGAACGGCCAGTTCTTCGTGTTCCACAGCGGCTTCCCGTTCCCGACGAACTACGTGAAGCGGTTCACGGTCTCGCCCGGCAATCCCGACATCGCGAACGTCGCCAGTGCTACCACCGTGTGGAGCACGCCGACGATCTACGGCAACCACAACGGCGGCATGGTCGCGTTCGGTGCCGATGGCAAGCTGTACATCTCGCACGGCGACGGCGGTAGCACGCCGCCGCTCTGGCCGGATGATCCGAGCAACACCGCGCAGCGCGGCGACACCTTCCTCGGCAAGCTGCTACGCATCGACGTCGACAATCCACAGCCGCCGTTGCAGTACGGCATCCCGCCGGACAACCCCTATGTGGGGCCTGGCAATCCACTCGACGAGATCTGGGCCAGGGGGCTGCGCAACCCTTGGCGGTTCAGCTTCGATCGACTGACCGGTGACCTGTGGTTGGCAGACGTCGGCGGGTTCCGCGAAGAGATCGACTTTCAGCCAGCTGGCGCTCCGGGCGGGCGGAACTACGGCTGGTCCTGCATGACCGGCACCCAGTGCAATCCGCCGCTCGTCTGCACCTGCAACGCGCCGACGATCACGCTGCCGATCCACGACTACGGTGCGCTGTCGCCGCCGCACGCAATCATCGGTGGTCATGTCTATCGCGGCAGCGCGATACCCGACCTGCGCGGTGCCTACTTCTTCGCCGACTACATGACGGCGCAGATCTGGTCATGCCGGCGGGCTGGCAGTGGCATCACGCAACTCGTCGACCGCACTGTCGAACTGACGCCGTCGGTCGGTTTGATCGTCGGACCGACCGCGTTCGGCGAAGATGGCTACGGCGAGTTGTACGTCTGCGACTTCTCGGGCGGCGTGTTCAAGATCGTGCCGACGGTACCGACCCTCGTCGGTGTCGTCCCCTACGGCGCCGGCACGCCTGGCTGCAGCGGCGCGCACACGTTGACCGCCGACCGTTCA
Organism: Candidatus Kuenenia stuttgartensis; assembly: GCA_945861365.1. Taxonomy (GTDB): domain Bacteria; phylum Planctomycetota; class UBA1135; order UBA1135; family UBA2386; genus UBA2386. The sequence continues at coordinate 9,876 of CAMAUH010000096.1, read as the reverse complement.
CCGGTGGTCGGCAATCCGTCGTTTGCACTGCTGGTCGCGAACGGACCGGTTGGGGGGCTCGGGCTGATGGCGGTCGCGGCGGCTCCCGACGTCGCGGGCTCGGACCCACTCGGCTTCGGTTTCCAGGCACATGTGCAGCTTGGTTCGCTGCTGGTGCTGGCGACCATGTTGGCCGACCCGAACGGGCGCGGCTCGTACGCCTTCCCGATCCCGCCGGCGCCGTCTCTCGCTGGTGCCAACCTCTACGCGCAGTCGCTGTGGCTGTGGAGCCCGGCCGTGTGTGCGCCGTCGCCGTCGGGCTGGTCTTCCTCGCCGGGGCTCGCGATCACGCTGCAGCCCTGATCTGCCCTGGCCGAGGAGCGGCGCAGACTTCAACGGCCTCACGGATTGCAGAACTGGCACTCGCCGGGATCACACTGCGTGCGGCCGTCGCGGCGCGGCCGTTCCTCGCTCCTGCCACAGCGGGCGCAGCCGTGTCGTTCTGCGCGCACCAGCTCCGAAGCTTCGCCGCAGTCGGCGCACGGGAGCCCGCGCTCGACGCCTACCAGGCCGTGGCCCGGCCAGTGGCAGTGTGGGCAGCGCTTCGCAGCGCGCTCCGCGAGTCGCTCCGCGGCGCGGGCGATGGCTCGCATGCGGGTCGGGTTGCGGTCGGCGCGCATGTCGGTCTGCACGCGCACGCAGGCGTGCTCGCGCAGCATGCGTTCGACCTCCTGACGCAGTTGGTCGGCGTCCGCGATCCCGCGTACGGTCGCCGCGGGCGCGCCTTCGGCGAGCACGACGAGCCGGTGCGATGGGAACTGCACGCGCGCGGCGAACGTGAGCGCGTCGCGTGCATCCAGCACCTGTTGGCCCGCGAAGTTCGTGTCGGTGCCGACGTCTTCCGCGATCACCTCGAGCCCGAGTTCGTCGTCGAGCAGCAAGACCAGCTCGGCAGCCAGCGGCAGCAGTGGCAGGCCGGGATGCGGTCCGAAGCTGCCTTCGCTGGCCACCGCGGTGTGCACTCCACAGAGGGCCATCGCCGCGCGGGCCTTGCGTCGCGCGGCTTCCAGTGCCGTGCCCACGCGCGCGACGTCGCCGGTGAAGGTGCCGAAGGCATCGGTGTCGAATCCGCTCGGCACGATCGGTAGCAGGGCCAGGGTGCGCACCAGCGGCGGCACCAGCACCGCTTCCTTGCCGTGCATCGTCGCGATGGCGATGGATCGTCCGCGCAGAGGGTGTTCGGCAGCTGTCATGGTGGTTGCGGGCTGGTCGGCGAACCGCGGAGCGTTCGCTTTCCTTGCTCGCGCCGCACGTCTATCCTGCGCGGCCCTTCGCGCCAAGAAAGCACAATGAGCGATCCCTACAAGGCTCTCGATTACCTGAACTGCGACGAACTCTACTCGGACGAGGAGCGGATGATCCGCGACACCGTCCGCTCGTGGGTGTCCGACCGCTTCATGCCGGTCATCGAGGAGCACAACCGCGCCGCCACGTTCCCGATGAACCTGATCCCGGAGCTCGGCGAGATGGGCGTCTACGGCGCCAGTCTCACCGGCTACGGCTGCGCGGGCCTGTCACCGATCGCCAGCGGCCTGATCTGCCAGGAACTCGAGCGTGGCGACTCCGGCCTGCGCTCGTTCGTGTCGGTGCAGGGGTCGCTGTGCATGTATCCGATCTGGGCCTATGGCTCCGAAGAGCAGAAGCAGCGCTACCTGCCGAAGATGGCGGCCGGCGAGGTGATCGGCTGCTTCGGCCTGACCGAAGCCGACTTCGGCAGCAACCCGGGCGGCATGCTGACGAAGGCGGTCAAGGACGGCGACCACTACGTGCTCAACGGCAGCAAGTACTGGATCACCAATGGCACCATCGGCCACGTCGGCATCGTCTGGGCCAAGCTCGACGGGGTCGTCCGCGGCTTCCTGATCGACAAGGGCACCAAGGGCTACTCCAGCAAGCAGATCAAGAACAAGTTCTCGCTGCGTGCCTCGGATACCAGCGAGCTGGTGCTCGAAGACGTGCGCATCCACAAGTCGCAGATGCTGCCGGGCATCGAAGGCCTGAAGGGGCCGCTGAGCTGCTTGACCCAGGCGCGCTATGGCATCGCGTTCGGTGCGATCGGTGCGGCGCAGGCGGCCTACGACGAAGCCTGTCGCTACAGCAAGATGCGCATCTCGTTCGACAAGCCGATCGCGCGCTACCAGCTGGTGCAGAACAAGCTGGTGTGGATGGCCGCCGAGATCACCAAGGCGCAGCTGATGTGCTGGAAGCTCGGCAAGATGAAGGAAGCCGGCACCATGCAGCACTTCCACGTGTCGATGGCCAAGCGCAACAGCTGCTGGATGGCGCTCGAGTGCTGCCGGCTCGGCCGCGACATCCTCGGCGCCAACGGCATCACCGACGAGTACCAGATGATGCGCCACATGTGCAACCTGGAGTCGGTGATCACCTACGAGGGCACGCACGACATCCACGGCCTCATCGTCGGCCGGCAGTTGACCGGCGAAGACGCGATCCTGTGATCGCCGCGGCCGCGCGGTCGCAATCGACGCGATGACCCCAGCGCCTGCCACCGCTGCGCCATGGCCAGGGCCAGTGGTGCACGTGAACACCGAACGCGGCTTCTCCGGCGGGGAGGTCCAGGTGTTCCTGCTGCTGGAGGGGTTGCGTGCGCGCGGCGTGCCGCAGCTGCTGGTGGTGCCACCCGGCAGCGAATCGGCGCGCATCGGCCGCGAGCGCGGCTTCGACGTGCTGGAGCTCGGCCTGCGCCATCCGTTCGACCTGCCGTCCGTGATGCGCCTGTCGCGCCGACTGCGCGGTGCGTCGCTCGCGCACCTGCACACGGGCCGCGCCGCATGGCTGGGCAGCCTGGCGGCGCGACTGGCTGGGTGTCCGACAGTGATCACGCGCCGCATGGAACGGCGCGTGCGCCGCGGGCTGCGCACGCGCTTCTGTTACGTCAGCACGGCGCGCGCCGTCATCGCGATCGCGCCGGCGGTGGTGCGATGCCTCGTCGATGGCGGCGTGCCCGCTGCGCGCATCGTGACGATTCCCGACGCACTCGACCCGCAGCGCCTCGTGCTGGTGCGCGGCCGCGCCGCTATGCGCGCCGAACTCGGCGTGCCGGCCGATCGCTTCCTGGTACTCGCGGTGGCGCAGTTGATGCACCGCAAGGGCATCGATGTGCTGCTGCGGGCCGTGGCGCAGTTGCGCGATCCGCGCTTGGTCTGCGCGGTGGCTGGGGACGGCCCGGAGCGCTCGGCGCTCGGCGCGCTCGCCACCGAACTGTCGCTCGGTGATGCGGTGCGTTTTCTCGGCCGGCGCGTCGACATCGGCGACCTGCTCGCTGCGTGCGACCTGTTCGTGTTGCCGTCGCGCGCCGAAGGCCTGGGAGTCGCGGCGCTGGAAGCGCTCGGTGCGGCGCGCCCGGTCGTCGCCAGCCGGGTCGGCGGCCTCGCCGAGTTGATGGCCGATGGCGCGCACGGCCTGCTGGTGCCGCCCGACGATCCGGCCGCGCTCGGTCAGGCGATCGGCCGCATGCGCGACGAGCCCGACATGCGGGAACGCTTCGCGGCGGGCGGGCCAGCGCGCGTCGATCAGGGCTTTCGCAGCGACCAGTACGTCGATCGGCACCTCGACGTCTATCGCTCGATCGTGGCGCGGTGAACGCGGCCGGTTTCAGGCCGCTGCCGGCCACAGCCATGCGAACGTGGCGCCGGTGACCAGTGCGTAGACCAGACCGTCGAACATGAAGCGGCCGGTGGTCGCCCAGGCGATGCCCTTCCAGATCGAGTCGTGCACGCACCAGAAGGCGTGGCCGAAGAGCGCCGCGGTGGCCGCGATGCGGAACACGCGCTGGCTCTCTGCTCCGGGCGCCGCGGCGAGGCCGGTCAGGTAGGCGACGAACACGCCCGCCATCACGCAGAACAGGAACCACTGGAACAAGGACTTGCCCATGCCGAGACCACCGCTCGGGCGGACGATCAGCGTGCCGATCGGCCCCTTCGCGAACTTGGCCTGCATCTCGGGGGTGCCGAGCTCCTTCATCGACTTGCAGCCCGGGAACACGTACTGGCCCGGCTGGACGCCACTGCGCCGCAGCAGCTCCAGGAAGCCGTCTTCGTCGGGGATCATCCCGTAGTCCTTGTTGTGGCTCTGCAGCACCATGTGGATCAGGGAGCTGGCGATGAAGACGAACACCGCCGAGACGAGGATCGGCAGCCACAACGAGGCGAGGGTGACCATCGCGGGATTGGAATGCGCCCGACGCGGCGACGGCAAGCGCCCGCCACAGCCGGCCATGAAATCGCTCCGCCTTTCGCGTCGGCCAGCTACCTTCGCCACGGCGCGACCGCCCGTCGTGCCGATACACGACGCGATGGACTTCGACCTGAAGCAAGACTGCCGCCACGTCCGCTGGGACCGACCCTGCAGCCCGCACAAGAAGCGCGGCAAGGTTTGCGGTTCCTGCGACGAGTACGCGCCGATCCGCCATCGCGTGCTGATGGTCAAGCTGGCTGCCACCGGCGATGTGCTGCGCACCACCGCGTTCCTGCCGGCGATCCACGCGACGTGGCCGGGTGCGAAGGTGACGTGGCTGACGCGCAAGTCGGCGGCGGCGCTGTTCGACGGCAACCCGCTGGTCGACGAAGTGCTGACGACCGAGGACGCGGTGACGGCGGCGCGGCTGGCGACCGAGACGTTCGACGTCGTGCTATGCCCCGATGCGGATCCCGATGCCGCGGTGCTGGCGGCGATGGCGAAGGGCCGTGAGCGCCGCGGCTACGTGCGCGACGCCGCGGGCCACATCGTGCCGCTCGGTCCGGGTGCTGCCCGCTGGCTGGCGATGGGGCTCAGCGACACGTCGAAGCAGGCGAACACGCAGACCTACCAGCATCTCGTCGCTGAAGTGCTGGGCCTGGAACCGGCCGCCGTGCGTGAACCGATCCTCGAGTGCTCACCCGCGGACCGCTCCGATGTCGCGCGGTTCACCGCGGCGCTGCCCGGCAGCGGCGCGCTGATCGGCCTCAACACCGGTGCCGGCGGCCGCTGGGCCTACAAGCAGTGGACGCGTGAGCACCAGGGCACGTTCCTGCGCCTGGCGACCGACGCCGGCCTGCGCGTGCTGCTGCTCGGTGGCCCTGAGGAAGTGGCGACGCATCGCGAGTTGCTGGCGGCGAACGCCGGCCGGCCGGTGTTCGACGGTGGCAACCACAACTCGTACTCGCGCTTCGCGGCGTTGGTCGATCACTGCAAGGTCGTCGTCACCAGCGACTCGCTGGCGGTGCACGTCGCATCGGCGCGCAAGGTGCCCGCCGTCGTGTTGTTCGGCCCGACCTCGGCGGCCGAGATCGAGCTGTATGGCCGCGGCAGCAAGATCGTGCCGCCAGGGCTCGACTGCCTGTGCTGCTACCTGCCGCGTTGCGATCGCGTGCCGCACTGCCAGGCGCTGATCGAGCCGACCGTCGTGCTCGCCGCCGTGCAGCATTGGCTCACCGCCGCTGCCCGTTGAGCTGACCCGCTCGGGGCGGCGCATGCCGTCTCGCCGCAACGTCAGAGGCCGTGGGAGCGGGTCAGGCCGAACCAGCCGGCCGTCGCCGCCGGTTCTTCATTGAGCCCCCCCGGCGGGCTTCATGCCCGGCTCTAGCGTCGTCGGCTCGACCCTCTGCATCGCACTTCAAGGATCCTGCTCCATGCGCCACATCCACTCTCGTCTCGCTGCGTCCCTTCTGTTGTCGGCACCGTGCCTGTTCGCCCAGATCACTCCCGGCAACCTGCTGGTGTCGCGCGTCGGCGACGGCGCCGCGGTCCTCGTTGGCACGGCCACGGCGCGCTTCCTCGACGAGTACACGCCTTCTGGCGTGTTCGTGCAGACGATCGCGCTGCCCACGACGGTCAGTGGCCCGAACCGCCGCATGACCGACTCGGGCACGGCGACCTCGAACGGGTTCATCTCGCAGTCGGCTGACGGCCTCTACCTGCTCGCGGCCGGGTACGACGCCGCACTGGCGACGGCTGGTGTCACGGGCACGACCTCGGCGGCCGTCAACCGTGTGATCGGCCGCATCGCGCTCGATGAGACGATCGACAGCTCGACCGCGCTCACGGATGCCTACTCGGGCAACAACTTCCGCGGCGTCGCCAGCATCGACGGCAGCTCGTTCTGGATCAGCGGCACCGGCACCAATCCCGGTGCCCGCTTCGTCGCCAGCCTCGGCGCCACGACCTCGACGCAGCTGAGCACGAGCGTCACCAACCTGCGCTGCATCAACATCTACAATGGCCAGCTCTACTGCAGCTCGTCGTCGGGTGCGTTCCTCGGCGTCAGCACGGTCGGCGCCGGCCTGCCGACGACGACCGGCCAGACCATCACTTCGCTGACGGGCGGCACCGGCGCCTCGGCCTACGACTTCTTCTTCGCCGACGCCAACACCGTCTACGTCGCCGACGATCGCGTGAACGGCAGTGGCGGCATCCAGAAGTGGACGCTGTCCGCAGGCATCTGGAGCCTCGCCTACACGCTGGCGCCGAACCTCACGACCGGTTGCCGTGGCCTGAGTGGCTACGTCGACAACGGCGTCACGACGCTGTTCGCGACCACCGTGGTCACCTCGGCAGCGGTCACGACCGTCGTCACGGTCACCGACACCGGCGCGGCGAGCTCCTTCACCACGCTCGTCACCAACGCGACCAACACCGCGCTTCGCGACGTCCAGTACGTGCGCACGCCGAGCAGCCAGACCTACTCGGGCACGTCGTGCGCGACGTCGGTCGGCATTCCGACCGTCGGCACGGCCGGCGGCAACGCCGTCATCGGCAACGCGAACTTCGCGTTCACGGCCGGCAACGCGCTGCCGAACTTCTTCGTGATGTTCCTGCTGAAGGGCGGCACCGTCTCGCCGTTCGGCATCCCGCTGCCGGGCGCTCCGGCCTGCGCGCTCGTCTACGTGCTGCCCGACGTCCTGCTGCTGTCCAGCACGGATGCCCTGGGCGCCGCCAGCACGCCGCTGGCGATCCCGGCCAGCAATGCGCTCGCGGGCGCGACGCTTGCCGCGCAGGTCGCCGCGTTCGACCCGGCGCTGGTCGGCTTCGACATCCTGATCGGCACGTCGAACGCGCTGCAGGTCGTCGTCGGCAACTGAGCGAATCGCCCGGGTCGTCGTCTTGCCGCGTGGCGGCGCTTCCCCCGGCTGGGAGGCCTTCGCCGCGCTTTTCATGTCGCGGCGTCGGGCACGTGAGGCTCTGCACGGGTAGCGTGTCGCGATCGTGTTCCTCGGGTTCGATGTCGGCGGCAGCCAATGCCGCTTCGAGTGGTTGCCCGCCGGGGCAGCGCCTGGCGGTGACGCCGCGAGCGTGCAGCCGGCCGTGCAGGGCATCGAAGTCGCGAGCGCCGGCCTGGCGACGGCGCTGCGGCAAGCTGCGGCGATCGCCGTGCCGACCGCGGCGGTGTGCGCGCTCGCCGGTGTGGGGGAACGCGCGCTCGCCGATGCGCTAGTGGCGGGCCTGCGCGCGCACGGCATCACGTTCCCGGTGGCGATCGTCGGCGACGTGCTCGCTGCGGCCGCCGCGGGAATCGCCGAGGGCCCCGGGTTGCTGCTGTGGTCGGGGACCGGTTCGTTCGCGATCGCGCGCGGCCACGATGGCCGACTGCATCGCGTCGGCGGGCGCGGCTACCTGCTCGGCGACCAGGGCAGCGCGTTCGATCTGGTGCGGCGCGCGGCGACCGCCGTGCTGCTGGCGATCGACGGGCTCGGCCCGGCGACCGCGTTGACCGAAGCGTTGACCGAAGCGTTCGCGGCGCCGTCGCCCGCGCGCCTCGGCGCGGTCCTGCAGCGGCTCGTTCCCGGCGAGGTCGCCAGCAAGCTCGGTGTCGTGCTGCAGGTGGCTGCGCGTGGTGATCTCGTCGCCGGCGAAGTGCTGACGGCGGGCATCGACGCGCTGGCGATGCTCGGCAACGCGGCCGTGCGCACCGCTGGTCTCGACTGGCAAGCGCTGCCGGTCGCGTTCGGTGGTGGAGTGCTCACCGGCGCGCCGGCGCTCGCCGAGGCGTTGGCCGAACGGTTGCGCACGTTCGGCGCCGCGTCGCCGCGCACGATCGCGCCGCGGGCTGCGGCGCACGGTGCTGCGTGGTTGGCGCAGGGCTGGCATCTCGGACAAGAGCCGCAGCGCTCATGGGTGCAACGTGTCGCGATCTGATCTCTGGTTGCGCGACGGCCGCATGCTGCCGAAGGACTGCTTCCACCTGTCGTTCTCGCGCAGCGGTGGCGCCGGTGGCCAGCACGTCAACAAGACCGAGACCAAGGTCGACCTGCGCCTCGATCTGACCGCCGCCGAAGCGGTGCTCGGTCCGTACGACGTGCAACGCATCCGCACGGCACTCGCCAATCGCCTCGATGCCGACGGCATGCTGTACGTGACCGCCAGCGAGCACCGCAGCCAGTTCCAGAACTACGAAGCGGCGATGCAGCGCATGGCCGGCCTGCTGGCGTCAGCGCTGGCGCGACAGAAGCGCCGCATCGCCACCCGGCCGACGCGCGGCAGCAAGCTGCGCCGCGTCGACGAGAAGCGCCACCGCGGCGACATCAAGCGCGGTCGCCAAGGCCCGAGCGACTGAGGGAATGCGGTTGCCGAGGTTGAGCCCGAGGCAACACCGAGGCACCTTCGCCGATTGCGCCAAGCCACCAGCCCGTCGCAGCGGGGCTAGCTGCGCCAATCGCCCCGTCCGCTTCCCCGCGTGGCGGCGGGCACGAAGACGCTTACGCCTGCCGCGGCGCGCAACGCCGCGTCAGGCGTAAATGCCGCGCATGCGCGTCGTCTCGGCGACGCGGTTGACACCCAGCATGTAGGCGGCGATGCGGTTCGACTCCTTGAAGCGCTTGGCCATGTCGACCATCGCGGTGAACGAGTCGACCATGATGCGCTCCATGCGCTCCTCGACTTCCTTCTGCGTCCAGAAGAACGCCATGCGGTCCTGGACCCATTCGAAGTAGCTGACGGTCACGCCGCCGGCGTTCGCCAGGATGTCCGGGATCACGAACACGCCCTTCTGGTCGAGGATCTGGTCGGCGTTGGCCGTGCACGGGCCGTTGGCGCCTTCGGTGATGATCTTCGCCTTGATCTTGTGGGCGTTGTCGCTGGAGATGACGTTCTCGGTCGCGGCGGGCACCAGGATGTCGACCGGCAGCTCGAGCAGTTCGCCGTTGCCGATGCGCGTGCCGCCCTGGAAGCCCTCGAGCTTCTTGTGCTTCTGCAGGTGCGCCTTGATCGCCTCGAGGTCGAGGCCCTTCGGGTTGTGCATGCCGCCGTGCACGTCGCTGATGGCGACGACCTTGACGCCGAGCTGCGACAGCTGCAGCGCCGAGATCAGGCCGACGTTGCCGGCACCCTGAACTGCCGCGGTGCAGTCCTTCGGGTTCATGCCGAGGTGCTTCAGTGCTTCACGCGTCACCAGCATCACGCCGCGGCCGGTGGCCTCGATGCGGCCGAGCGACCCGCCGAGGCTGATCGGCTTGCCGGTTACGATCGCCGGCAGGTAGCTGCGGTTGTGCATGGAGTAGGTGTCCATGAACCACGCCATGACTTCGCCGGTGGTCCCGACGTCGGGGGCCGGCACGTCGCGGTCCGGGCCGAGGATGTCCATGATCGCGGCCGCGTAGCGGCGCGTCAGGCGTTCGAGCTCGCCCTTCGACAGCTTGAACGGGTCGCAGATGATGCCGCCCTTGCCGCCGCCGAACGGCACGTTGACGACGGCGGTCTTCCACGTCATCCACGCCGCCAGCGCGCGCACTTCGTCGCGGTGCACGTTGGCGTCGAAACGGATGCCGCCTTTGGCCGGGCCGCGCGAAGTCGAGTGGTGCACCCGGTAGCCGGTGAACATGCGCAGCGAGCCGTCGTCCATGT
>CAMAUH010000095.1 GCA_945861365.1 Candidatus Kuenenia stuttgartensis | reverse complement strand
CGCATCGATCCGCTGCGGCTGCAGCTGCGGTTGCCGGACCGGCTCGCGGCCGAGGTGGCGGCGGGGCAGCTGGTCGAGTTCACCGTCGACGGCGGTGGCGACACGGTGCACCAGGGTCGTGTCGTGCGGCAGGGTGCGGCGATCGAGCGCGGCGACCGCACCCGTCTCTGCGAGGCCGAGGTGCCGAACCAGGACGGCGCGCTGCTGCCGGGAGCGTTCTGCCGGGCGCGCATCACCACCGCCGAGGCGGCGCCGGTGGTCGTGGTGCCGAGCAGCGCGGTGGCCAGTTTCGCCGGCGTCGATCGCGTGTTCACCGTCGAGGCGGCCCAGGTGGGCGCCGCAGCCCCGCCCGGCAGCCCACCGTCCACCGGCCCGCGCGCGAAGGGGCGCATCGTCGAACTCGGCCGGCGCCTGGGCGACGAGGTCGAGGTGGTGAAGGGACTCGAGCCGGGCCTGCGCATCGTCCGCGACGCCACTGGCCTGTCGCCCGAGTCGCCGGTCGCGGTGGTGGAGTAACCGTGCGCGGTCTCGCCGACGTCTGCATCCACCGGCCGGTGTTCGCTACCATGCTGATCCTGGCATTGGTGGTCGCCGGTGCGGTCGGCTTCCACTTCCTCGCCGTCGATCGCTATCCGGCCTACGACCTGCCGAGCGTCACCGTGCGCACCGAGCTGCCCGGCGGCGCGCCCGAAGAGGTCGAGGTCTCGGTCACCTACCCGATCGAGGAGGCCGTCAACACCGTCGAGGGCATCCGTGAGCTGCGCTCGATCTCCGGCTCGGGCACGTCGCTGGTGTTCGTCACCTTCGAACTCGGCCGCGACATCGAGACTGCGGCGCAGGACGTGCGCGATCGGGTCGCGCAGGTGGTGCGGCGCCTGCCCGAAGGCGTCGAGCCGCCGGTGATCAGCAAGTTCGACAGCGACAGTCAGGCGGCGATGACGCTGGCGCTGGCCGGCGACCGGCCGCTCCGCGAACTCACCGAGATCGCCGACAAGCGCATCAAGCGGGTGCTCGAGCGCAGCCGCGGCGTCGGTGAGGTGCGCATCGTCGGTGGCCTGTCCCGCACCATCAACGTGCAGGTCGATGCCGACCGTCTGGCGGCCTTCGGCCTGCCGGTGACCAGCGTCAGCGCGGCGATCCGGGCCCAGAACGTCGACCAGCCCGGTGGCAACGTCACCGACGACCGGCGCGAGCGCACGTTGCGTACGATGGGCCGCGTCGTCGATCCGGCCACGTTCGCGGACCTGACCATCGCCCGCCGCAACGGCGTGCCGATCCACCTCGGCGACGTCGCCAGCGTCGAGGACGGCACCGAGGAGCCGCGCTCGCTGGCGCGGCTGGACGGCGTGCCGACCGTGGTGCTCGAGATCCGCCGGCAGTCCGGGTCGAACACCGTCGCCGTCATCGACGGCGTGCGCGCGGCGATCGAGCGGCTGCAGCAGCAGCTGCCGCCGGACCTGCGGCTCGCGGTGGTGCGCGACCAGTCGCGGTACATCCGCGCTGCGCTGCACGAGATCGAGTTCCACCTGGGGATCGGCTCGGTGCTGGCGGCGCTGGTGGTGCTGTGGTTCTTGCGCAGCTGGCGCGCGACGCTGATCGCCGGCATCGCGATCCCGGTGTCGGTGGTGGCGACCTTCAGCGTGATGTGGGCGCTCGGCTTCACGCTGAACGGCGTCACCATGCTGGCGCTGGTGCTGATGGTCGGCGTCGTCATCGACGACGCGATCGTCGTGCTCGAGAACGTGCAGCGGTGGGCCGACGAGAAGGGAGTTTCGCCGTTCGAGGCGGCGCGCGGCGCGGTCGCGGAGATCGCGCTGGCGGTGATGGCGACCACGCTGAGCCTGGTCGTGATCTTCGTGCCGGTCTCGTTCCTCTCCAGCATCACCGGCCGCTTCCTCTACCAGTTCGGCATCACCGCCGCGATCGCGGTACTGATGAGCCTCCTGGTGTCGTTCACGCTGACGCCGGCGATGTGCGCGCGGCTGGTGAAGCCCGCCGGCCAGCGCGGCGAAGTGCGGCGCACCTGGTCGGAACGCGCCTACCTGTGGCTGCTGCGCGGCTGCCTGCGCTGGCCGTGGGCGGTGGTGCTGGTGGCGGCGCTGGTGTGCGCCGGCGGGGTGCCGCTGGCGATGTCGATGCGGCAGGACTTCATCCCGAGCGACGTCGACGAGGGCGAGTTCGAGATCGACGTCAACGGCCCCGATGACATCAGTCTGCCGGCGATGAACCAGGTGATGGCTGTGATCGAGGCCGAGCTGAAGCAGATGCCGGCGGTCCTCACCGCGCTGACGCAGGTCGGCGGCGGCTTCCTCAGCGGCCTGTCGAACGGCAGCGTGTACGTCCGCATTCCGCCGCACGAGCTGCGGCGGTTTTCTCTCGGGCGGCTGTGGTCGGCGTTGCTGGCCGGCGATCCGGCGGCGGCGTTCCGCGACAACTTCACGCAGCGCCAGGTCATGGACGAGGTCGAACGGCGGTTGCGCGGCCTGCCGGACGTGCGGGTGTCGGTGCGCAACCAGCGCAGCATGAACCTCGGCGGTGGGCCGTTCCCGCTCGACTTCGCGATCCGCGGTCCCGACCTGCGCACGCTGGCTACCGCCATCGAGCAGTTGCGGCAGGATGCCGTCAAGCTCGGCACGATGGCCGGCCTCAACACCACGCTGCGCCTGCGCCGGCCCGAGCTGCGCGCGATCGTCGACCGGCCGCGTGCGGCCGAACTCGGGGTGCAGACCCAGGACATCGGTGCCTCGCTGCGGCTGTTGGTCGGTGGCGCCACCGAGGTGTCGCGCTTCCGCGATCCGCGCCTCGACGAGGAGTACGACGTGCGGCTGCGGCTGCGCGAGCAGGATCGCGATAGCGTCGATCGACTCGGCGACCTGCTGGTCGGCCGCGCCGGTGGCGACACGGTGCGCCTCGACAACCTGGTGCGCATCGAGTCGGTGATCACGTCGTCCCGCATCGACCGCATGGACCGGCAGCGGCAGGCGAACCTGCGCGGCCTGCCGGGCTCGGGCCAGGCGCTCGCCGACTGCGTCGCCGACCTGCGCGGCCTCGCCGCCAAGCTGGACCTGCCGGCGGAATACACCACCGCGGTGTCGGGCAGTGCGCGCGAGCTGGAGAAGTTCCTGGTCGAGTTCCTGTTCGCGCTGCTGCTGGCGTTGGCGTTCATGTACATGATCCTGGCCGCACAGTTCGAGAGCCTGTTGCAGCCGCTGATCATCCTGCTGGCGATCCCCGTGTCGGCGCCGTTCGCGCTGCTGTCGCTGTTGCTCACCGGCGAGACCGTCAACCTCTACTCGGCGCTCGGCATCCTGGTGCTGTTCGGGATGGTCAAGAAGAACGCGATCCTGCAGGTCGATCACACCAACCACTTGCTGGCGAGCGGCATGGCTCCCTACGACGCGATCGTGCAGGGCAGCCGCGACCGCCTGCGGCCGATCCTGATGACGACGCTGGCGTTCGTCGCCGGCATGCTGCCGTTGGCGATCGGGTCCGGGCCCGGCGCCGAGGAACGCAAGGCGATCGCGATCGTCGTGATCGGCGGCCAGACGATGTGCCTTGGCCTGAGCCTCGTGCTGACGCCGGTCGTGCAGTGGCTGGTGCTGCGGCGCCGGTCGGCTCAGGCGCCGGCCGACAGCTCGAACGGGTGACTCAGCCAGTAGTGCACGCGCTGGTCCGCGGCCAGCAGGCGGAATTCGCGGTGCAGCGTCGCCAGCGTCGCTTCGTCCAGCAGGCGCCGGCACAGCGGGAACAGGATCTGGTTCTCCTTCATCACGTGGGTGCGCAGCACGTCGACGTAGCTGGCGGCGGTCGCGGCGAGGCGCGTGCGGTCGCGCGCCACCAGCGTCTGCTCGAGGCGCAGCCGCCAGAAGCGGATGCGGCGGTGTTCGTCGCGCAGCACCGCGGTCGGGCCCTGGTCGGGCGACAGGCCGACCCGCTCGAGGGCCGGGAACAGCAGCTGTTCCTCCTTCTGGTGGTGCAGGCCGTGGTCGAACTCGTCGGCGAAGCGCAGCACGTCGCGCCAGAACGGCTCCCGCAGGGCGCTGCCGTCCTCGACCCGCCGGCATTCGCGTTCGATCTCGTCGACGACCTCGAGGATCGTCTGATGCTCCGCGAGCAGCACGTCGATCGCGGACTCGGAGCTCGTCCAGTACAGCGGTCCAGCATCCATGATGGAGCAACCTAGCTCGCGGCAGGTCGCGGGTTCCTGGGCCGATGGACGCAGTCGGCGGGCATCTACGGCGGGAAAAGGCCGACCTGGCTTTCGCGCCGCTCCGCACCGGTTCGTAAGCTGCCGCGCCACGAACCCCACGACCATGAACCAACCGCATCCTCACGACGCTCGACCGGCCCGTGCCGTCCTGTTCCGCACCGCCCTCGCCATCGGCTTTGCCGCCCTCGCGGCGGCACCGGGCTTCGCGCAGACGCGCAAGGAGCTCGGTCGCATGTGGACCTTCGAGGCAGCACCGCTCGGTTGGTTCCAGCAGGCCTATGACTGGCAGCCGGACCAGAAGTGGCTCGACCACGCGCGCATGAGCTCGCTGCGCTTCGGCCGCAAGCAGCCCGACGGCACGATCCGCTACTTCTGCTCGGCGTCGTTCGTCAGTCCGCACGGCCTCGTGATGACGAACCACCACTGCGCGCGCGACGCGATGTCGGCGGTGCAGGGGGAGCACGACTGGCTGAAGGACGGCTTCTACGCCGGTGCCTACGAGAACGAGGTGAAGCTGCCGGGCTTCCTGATGTCGCAGCTGGTGCGCACGCAGGACGTCACCGCGGCGGTCAACGAGCGCGGCATCGAGGCGGTGCAGAAGGAAGCCGAGGCGCAGGATCCGGCGCACAGCCACCAGGTCATCGCGCTCTACCAGGGTGGCAACTACCAGCTCTACAGCCACAAGATCTTCGACGACCTGCGCCTCGTCTGCGCGCCGCACGGCCAGAGTGCGCACTTCGGCGGCGATCCGGACAACTTCTGCTATCCGCGCTGGGGCCTCGACTTCACGTTCGTGCGCGCCTGGGGCAGCGACAAGCCGCTCGACTCGAGCGCGCACTGCTTCCAGTGGAAGACCGCCGGCGCCAAGGAAGGCGATCTGGTGTTCGTGACCGGCAACCCGGGCCGCACCGGCCGCCTGCAGACGCTGGCGCAGTGCGAGTTCCTGCGCGACCACATGTTCCCGACGCGGTTGGCGGGTGTGCGCAAGCAGATCGCCGAGCTCAACGAGCAGGCGAAGGCGAGCGCCGATGCCGAGAAGAAGCTGCGCGCGCAGATCCTCGGGCTCGAGAACTCACGCAAGGCGTTCGAGGGCTATCTCGACGGGCTGAAGAACCCGCGCATCATGGCGATCAAGCAGAAGGCGGAAGCCGAGCTGCGCGCTGAAGTGGCGAAGAAGCCGGAGCTGCAACAGAAGTACGGTGACGCGTGGGATCTGGTCGCGAAGCTGCAGGCCGACAAGGTCAAGGCGCTCGGCAACCAGGAGCAGACCGCCGCGTTGGCGAAGGAAGAGGCGGCACAGCAGAAGCGCATCGGTGAGGCGTGCTTCGCCGTCTACGGCACGTCGATCCCGCCGGACGCGACGATGTCGCTGCGCATCAGCGATGGCTTGGTCAAGGGCTACGCGATGAACGGCACGCTGGCGCCGTACTTCACGACGCTCTACGGCCTGTTCGCGCGGCACCACGAGTTCGCCGGCCACCACCCGTTCGATCTGCCGCAGGCCTGGCTCGATGCGGAGAAGAAGTTCGACCTGAAGACGCCGTTCAACTTCGTCGCCACCTGCGACATCATCGGGGGCAACTCGGGCTCCCCGATGATCGACAAGGATCAGCACGTCGTCGGGCTGATCTTCGATGGCAACATCGAGATGCTCGGCAACAACTACGTGTTCGACGACGAAGTCTCGCGCACGGTGTCGGTGCACCCGGCGATCATCGTCGAGTCGCTGCGCAAGGTGTACGGCGCCGACAAGCTCGCCGACGAGCTGGAGCGCAAGGAAGGCAAGCGCGTCGGTGCGGTGGAGCAGGTGAAGAAGAACCTCGAGACCGCGCAGGCCGAGGCGAAGGCGGCGAAGGCCGATGCCAAGGTGGCGAAGGCGCAGTCGGATGTCACCAACCTCGCCGATGCCGTGCGCATGTATCGCGCCCGGAACGGTGAGATGCCGGCCTCGCTGAAGGTCCTGACCGACAAGGACAGGAAGGGCCGCTCGGAGCTCGAGTCCTTGCCGCAGGATCCGTGGGGCAACGACTACCACCTGCAGCGCGACATCGGCGGCACGGATTGGGGCGTGGTCTCGGCCGGCGCCGACGGCAAGGTCGGCACCGCAGACGACATCGGCAGCAAGTCGAAGCGCCGCTGAGCTCGCGGCAGGCCGCCGCGCCCGCGGCGCCTCAGCGATCCAGCAGCAGCCGCACGCCGGTGGCCTGGAAGCGCGTGTCCGCCGGCCAGAAGTTGCGGTAGCCGCGCCGCGCCTGCGCGCGCGGCGTCGCGAACGAACCACCGCGCAGCACGCGCTGGTTGTCCATGAACTTGCCGTTGTACTCCATCAGCGCACCGGCGAACGGTCGGTAGCCCGGGTACGGCTCGTAGTGGCTCAGCGTCCACTCCCAGACATCGCCGGCCAGTTGGCGTAAAGCCTCGCTGCGCGCGGCCGGCAGCACGTCGAATGCGCAGCGCGCAAGGTCACCGTCGAGCAGGTTGCCGCCGACCTGGTCGAAGCCATGCTGGCGCGCCGCGTGTTCCCATTCGCTCTCGCGCGGCAGCCGCGCGTGCCGCCACGCCGCGAACTGCTCGCCATACCAGCGCGCGAACGCGTCGGCTTCGTAGAACGACACGTGGCACACCGGTGCGGCGGCCGCGACATCGACCAGCCCGCGCAGCGTCCAACGCAGCCAGCGTTCGCCCTGTCGCTCCCAATACAGCGGCGCCTGCCAGCCGTGCTGCTGCACCGCGGCCCAGCCGTTCGACAGCCACAGCAGCGGCCGGCGGTAGCCACCGTCGGCGACGAACGCCAGCCACTCGGCGTTGGTGATCAGCCGATCGCCGAGCGCGAACGCGGGCACGTGCACGCGATGCGCGGGCAGTTCGTTGTCCCAGCAGAAGCCGGGCGCATCGTGGCCGAGCAGCGAGTCGGCAGCGGCGAACCCGATCGCACGCAGCGGGGTCGGATCGGCGGCATCCACGCTGGCGGGCGCGGCGCTCGCGTAAGGCACGCGCAGATCGGCCGGCGCCGAACTGCGGATGTGCAGGATCTCGGTGACGAACAGTTCCTGGTGCTGCTGCTCGTGCTCGATGCCGATCGCGATGACGTCGGCGAGCGCTGGCAGCTGCGACTCCGGGCACTGCGCGATCCAGTCCTGCATCGCCGCGTCGACCGCGGCGCGATACTCGCGCACGCGCGAAGTCGCCGGCTGCGCGACCCGGCCGCGCTGCGCGCGCGGCAGCCGGGGGCCGATGCCCTCGTAGTAGCTGTTGAACGTGTAGTCGAAGCCCGGGAAGCCCGCGGGTTCGCGGCCGAGCGGCCGCAGCACGTTGGCGGCGAAGAACCACGACGTGTGGCCGAGATTCCAGAACGGCGGCGACACGTCCGGCATCGACTGGATGCGGAAGTCGGCTTCCGAGAGCGGCGCCATCAGTCGTTCGCTGGCCGCGCGCACGGCTGCGTAGCGGCGGGCCAGTTCGTCGCGGGGGGCGCCCACGGACTACTTCGTCCGCTCCGGCCCGTTGCGATGGAACATGTAGAGCCCGAACGCGATGCCGAACAGGCTCATCACGTAGACGCCGGGGAAGAAGATCACGTGCTGCAGCCAGACCAGCCAGAACTGCTGTTGGCCGGAGCCGGGCACGAGGCGCGGCTCGAACTGCATCTGCGTCATCGGATTGACGATGTCGCGCACCGTGCTGATGTCGAGGCAGGTGCCGAGCTGCAGGTCGCTCGCCAGCTTGCTGAAGACGGCGGCCGGCAAGCGCGACAGCAGCGTGCCGGCACTGATCCACACGAACAGCCACAGCATCGACTTCGCCGAGCGCGCCGCGAGCAGTGCCACCGCGAGCCCGGCGGGCCACAGGAAGCGATCGAGCCCGAGCGGTTGCACGACTTCGGCGGGTGCGGCCAGCCACTGCATGCCGAGCCAGGCGGCGGTGGCGGTCCAGGCGAGCACCAACGGGAACAGCAGCGGGTTGCCGAGTTGGCGGCGCTCCATCGCCGCGAGCAGCAGGATCCACAGCAGCGCAAAACCCGCGAAGGGCAGCGGCCACTGCCAGGCCGGTGCGTGCGTGGTGCCGGTGGGGAAGCGCACCATGCTGATCTCCTGGTTGTCGCCTTCGAAGCCGGCGTAGGTGTGCACGGTGGCCAGCGTGCGCTCGCCGGCCTCGGTGCAGCCGCTGACGATTCCGGCGATGGCCGCGGCGCCGAGCGCCAGCATGGCGAATCGGCGCAGGACGGGCAGCGGCAGGGCCAGGGCGGCGAGAAGGTAGGCGAGGAGATGGACGGCGGTGATCAGCGAAGCCATGGCAGCGTGTGCAGCCAACGCAGGGCCGCCGTATGGCTTTTCCTCACGCGCGCACACGAAGCCAAGACTTTTCCCGACGGTGCCCTTGCCGCTGCCGATAGGGATCGCTAACTTCCTCGCCCTTCCAAGACTCGGCGATCGCCAACCGGTGCAATACCGGAGCGATCCAGACGATCGAACATGACGAAGCAGAAGCCCAAGAAGGCCGTGGTCAAGCGCATGAAGCTGACCAAGTCCGGCAAGGTGAAGTTCCGCCACGCCTACACGTCGCACTTGATGGTGCGCCGCACCTCGAAGCGGAAGCGTCAGCTGCGCCAGAAGGGCATCTGCAAGGGCCAGATCGCCGTCAACATGGCCGAGTTGTTGGGTGGGAGGTAACGAAGTATGAGTCGCGCAACGAATGGTCCTGCCACGCGGCAGCGCCGCAACCGTCTCCTGAAGCGGGCCAAGGGCTATCGCCAAGGCCGTCGCAACCTGTTCAAGATGGCGACCGTCACGGTGCTCCGCGCCGAACGGTTCGCTTTCGCCGGCCGCCAGCAGAAGAAGCGCTTCTTCCGCGCGCTGTGGATCACCCGCCTCACGGCGGCGGTCCGCGCGCAGGGCATGCGCTACTCGGCGTTCATCCACGGCGTGCAGAAGGCCGGCATCAAGCTGAACCGCAAGGAACTCAGCGAGCTCGCCATGCACGACCCGTCGACCTTCACCGCGATCTGCGGCAAGGCCAAGACGGCGTTGGCGTGATCGTCGGCGTGGTGGGCGGCTTGGCCGTCGACCACGCAGGCTCGCCCATGATCGGCATCGACGGCGCTGGCTGGTCCAGCGCCGCGCTGCTGTACGGGCTCGGTGTCGCCTGCTTCCAGACCTCGGAATGACCTGCGCGGTCGGCGCAATCCGGCCGGAAACATGACGATGGATACGACCGCACAACGGGAACGATGGCTTGCGGCGATCGCCGCCGCCGCCGACCAGGCCGCTCTTGCCGAGCTCGATGCGCGCCTGTTCGGGGCGAAGGGCGAGGTGCTCGAGCTGGTGCGTTCCGTCACGACGCTGCCGAAAGAGCAGCGGCCGACCTTCGGCAAGGCCGCCAATGCGGTCAAACAGGATGTCGAGCAAGCGCTGGCCGCCCGGCGCGAGCAGTTCGCCCAGCAGTCGCTGCAGCGCGAGCTCAGCGCCAGCGATTTCGATCCGACCGAGCCGGGGCGCAGCCGGCCGCGCGGGGCGCTGCATCCGATCACGATCGTGCAGAACGAGCTGGTCGACCTGTTCACGAGCCTCGGCTTCCAGTGGCAGGACGGCCCGGAAGTCGAGTCCGAATACTTCAACTTCGATGCGCTGAACATCCCGGGCGATCACCCGGCGCGCGAAAGCCAGGACACGTTCTGGCTGACGGAGCAGCCGGGCCTCGGCAAGAACCTTCTGCGCACGCACACGTCGCCGGTGCAGGTGCGCACGCTGCAGCGCGTGGTCAAGCAGGGTTTCCAGCCGCCGCTGAAGGTCATCGTGCCGGGCCGCTGCTTCCGCAGCGAGACCGTCGACAAGAGCCACGAACACACCTTCTACCAGATGGAAGGATTGGTCGTGGATCGCGTGCATGGCGACCAGGGCATCAGCACCGCCAACCTGATCCACACGATGAAGACCTGCCTGCGCGTGATCCTCGAACGCGATCTGCAGGTGCGGCTGCGGCCGGGCTTCTTCCCGTTCGTCGAGCCCGGCTTCGAGCTCGACGTCAACTGCCCGTTCTGCAGCGGCAAGGGCTGCTCGGTCTGCAAGCAGTCGGGTTGGATCGAGGTGCTGCCGTGCGGCATGGTGCATCCGAACGTGCTGCGCCAGGGCGGCCTCGATCCCGAGGAGTACACCGGCTTCGCATTCGGCATGGGCCTGCAGCGCGTCGTGATGCTGCGCTACGGCATCGACGACATCCGCCAGTTCATGGGCGGTGACATGCGCTTCCTGCAGCAGTTCCCGGAGGTGTCGCGATGAAGATCTCGCTGCGGTGGCTGCAACGCCACGTCGACCTGTCCGGCATCGATCCCAAGCAGATCCTCGCCGATCTGACGATGAGCACGGCGGAGATCGAGGGCCTGATCCGCTTCGGCGACGGCCTCGAACCGCTGGTCGTCGGCCACGTGCGCAAGCGCGACAAGCACCCCGATGCCGACAAGCTGTCGGTCTGCGAGGTCGACCTCGGCAAGGCCGGCGGTGTCGTGCAGATCGTCTGTGGAGCGCCGAACGTCGCCGCCGGCCAGCGCATCGTCGTGATCCGTCCTGGCGACACGCTGCCGGCCAGCGGCGGCAAGGGCGCCCTGAAGATCAAGGTCGGCAAGATCCGCGGCGTCGAGTCGCACGGCATGATCTGCTCGGAATCCGAGCTCGGGCTGTCCGACGAGAGCAACGGCATCCTGGTGTTGCCGGAAGGCACCGAGATCGGCGCGCGCTTCATCGACGTGCTGCCGGTGCAGGACTGGGTGTTCGAGATCGACAACAAGTCGGTGAACCACCGGCCCGACCTGTGGGGCCACTACGGCTTCGCACGCG
>CAMAUH010000094.1 GCA_945861365.1 Candidatus Kuenenia stuttgartensis | reverse complement strand
GCCCGCTGGTCGAGGACAGAAACCGCATGAACGACTTCCCGCCGCCCGTGCACCGCATCCGCGTGCGCTACTGCGAGACGGACCGCATGGCCGTCGCGCACCACGGCAGCTACGTGGCCTGGTTCGAGGAGGCCCGCACCGAGTGGATGCGGGCACGTGGCAAGACCTACCGGCAGATCGAGGACGAGGGCAACCTGCTGCAGGTGGTCGAGTTCGTCTGCCGCTACCACAAGCCGGTCGACTACGACGAAGTGGTGGCGATCGCGATCCGGGTCGCCGAGGCGGGCAAGGTCGCGGTCGTGCTCGAGTACGAGTGCCGCCGCGAGTCGGACGGGGCGGTGTGTGCGACCGGCAGCACGAAGCTGGCATGCGTCGGGCGCGATGGCAAACTGCGCCGACTCCCACCCGAGCTGATCGGCTGATCGCCAGCGCCGCGACCCCGGTCGCATCGGTGGCATGGCGGGTTGCGCTCATGGGCCCTCGTTCAGCTGCATCTGCCTCGCTCGCCGGGCCGAACTCGCAGCGCTGCCGCTCTTCGCGTAACGTCCTCACGCGTCGGCGGGGAATCCTCGCCGCTCGTGGACGTAGCCCCGCGCCCCATGGCCCTCTCCCCGGAAGTCGCCTTCGAGCAGCACCGTGAACGGTTGCTCTCGGTCATCTACCTGCGCATGGGGCCCAATCTGCGCGTTCGCATGGATCCCGAGGACGTGCTGCAGGAAGTCGCCATCGAAGCGGTCAACTCCTGGAGGACGTTGTCCGACGAAGCCAACGCCGGCGCCTGGCTGGTGACGCTGGCACGCCGCAAGGTCGCGCGCATCCTGCGCGACCAGCTCGGTGTCGCCGCCCGCGACCCGCGCCGCGAGCACGGCATCAAGACCGACCTGCCGCTGGCCGACCGGCGTTCGGGGCCGGTGACGCAGGCCGATCGCAAGGATCGCCTCGAACTGCTCGAGGCCGCGATGCAGCGCCTGTCCGACGACCATCGCGAGGTCACGCTGCTGATGAAGATCGAAGGCCTGTCGGCGCGTGAGGTCGGCGAACGCATGGGGCGCACCGAGAATGCCGTGCACCTGCTGCTGAGCCGCGCGCTGAAGCGGTTGGCGGAAGAGCTGAAGCTGTGAGCGAGGACGGCAATCCACCGGTCGGCAAGGCTGACGCCGACGACGCTGCGGCCGACCAGCGCATGGCCGACGTGTTGCGCGACAGCAGTTCGTCCAACGCGGACCTGCGCGCCGAGCTGCAGAGCGAGGGCACCACGCAGGCCAGCGACCTGCTGTCGCGGCTGAACGCGCTCGACTTCGTGCAGCAGGTGGTGGGCGGCACCGGCGACGTGCCCAAGCGCATCGGCGCCTACGAGATCCGCGGCGTGCTCGGTCGCGGCGGCATGGGCACCGTCTACCTCGGTTGGCAGGCGGAGCTCGAACGCGAGGTCGCGCTGAAGGTGCTGTCGCCGAGCTATTCGTCCGATCCGACGATGCGCAAGCGGTTCCGGGCTGAAGCGCGCGCGACCGCGGCGCTGCACCACCAGCACATCGTCCCGATCTACGACTACGGCGAGGCCGGCGGCGTCCTGTACTTCGCGATGGAACGCGTGCTCGGCATGAGCCTCGACAAGCACATCGCCGCGGCGCGCCGCGTCGGCAAGCGCCCGCTCGAGCCGCTCGATGCGGCGCGTCGCTTCGCCGGCGTCGCCGATGCACTCGGGCTCGCGCACCGGCGCCGCCTGCTGCACCGCGACGTGAAGCCTGGCAACATCCTGGTCGCCGCCGACGGCACGTTCGCGCTGACCGACTTCGGCCTCGCCAAGACGCTCGACCACGCGTCGATGCGGCTGACGTCGAAGGGCGGCGGCTTCCTCGGCACGCTGCACTACTCGTCCGCGGAACAGGCGCTCGGCTACGACGTGTCGTCGGCCAGCGACCTCTACTCGCTCGGCGTCACCATCTTCGAGGCGGTGACCGGCGAGTTGCCGGTGGCCGGCAAGACCACCGAAGCGCTGCTGCAGTCGATCCTGCACGGCACGCCCAAGCGCCTGCGCGACCTGGTGCCCAAGCCCCCGCGCGACCTCGAGGCGGTGCTCGACAAGCTGCTGAGCCGCGAGCCGACCGATCGCTACCAGGACGGCGAAGAGCTGGCCCGCGACCTGCAGCGCATCGCCGACGGCGAGCCGGTGCACATCCGCCGGTTGCCGCTGCACGTGCGGTTGTGGCGGCGCGCGCGCAAGAACCCGGTGCTGTCCGGCGCGATCGCCGCGGCGGTGGTGTTGCTGCTGATGACGATGACGCTGCTGACCGTGTGGCGGCGCGAACGCGGCCAGAGCTTCGTGCTGCGGCACCAGGAGCACCTGGTCGCCGTCGCCAAGGACATCGGCCAGGAGCGCGGCGCCGCGCACGGGCCGCCCGGCATGCTGCAGGCGCTGGTCGGCCGCGAACCGGCGACGCCGGCCCCGAACGAGCAGGTGCTGCGCGCCATCGAGCGCGCGCAGAAGGAGCTGCCCGACGATCCGGACGTGCCGGCGATGCGCAGCGCCTACCTCGACGACCCGTGGCCCGACGCCTCGGAACTGCTGCGGCAAGGCCGCGGCTATGAAGCGCTGCAGCGGCTCGATGGCGCGATCGTCGAAGCCAGTGCCGCGCGCGCCGACGGCAAGCTCGACGTCGAACTGCGGCTCTACCGCCTGCATCTCGCGCGCGGCGTCGCCAACCTGACCGCGGCGGTCTCGCGGCCGAACGCCGCGCGCACCGACCTGGCACTGGCGAAGTACCTGCGCCCCGGCGCGATCTTCCCGCAGACGCTGCTCGACGTGCTCGACGTGTTGCAGAGCGCCGATCCCGCGGCCGCCGCGGCCCGGCTCGAACGGGAAATGCAGAATGCCGCACCGGATCGGGTCCTGGTGCCCGGCCTGCTGCTGTGGACCGCCGCTGGCCGGCGGCCGCCGCTGGCCGCCAACCTGATGCCGTTCCCGATGGGTTACCAGGCACAGCGCGCGCTGCATGGCGTCGCCCGGCGTCTGCTCGGCGAGGAAGTGGATGGCTGCGTCGTCGCCGGCCAGCCGGTCGGCCTGCAGGCGATGTTCGCGGGCGCTTGCCGCGAGGCGTTGGGCAAGAGCGGTGATCCGGCGGCGCTGCGCGAACTGGCCGAACGCACCGATGCCGCGATCGCGGCGGCCGTGCACCCCGATGCCACGCTGCAGGGCTGGCGCACGGTGTTGCTGATGCTGCAGCAGAAGGAAGCCGGGCGCGGTCCGTTGTTCGGCCCCGAGCAGCGGCAGCTGGCGCCGGCGATGCAGCTGGCGGCGTGGGAATGCCTGCTGCTGCTGTCGCCGCCGCGTTCGATGGTGTTGTCGTGGCTGGGCCGGTTCGGCGAACTGCTCGGCGCCCATCCCAACCTGCCCGGCATCGCCCGCGTGGCCGCGCAACTGCATCTGCTCGCCGATTCGCCGGAAGCCGAGGAGCACGTCGCGCACTGGATCCGCGAGTGTGATGGCGATCCGACCGCACACCTGTGGCGCCTGCGCATGCACCTGCGCAAGGGCGCGCTGGCGGAGGGCTGCGACGACGCGATGGTCGCCGTGCAGCAGTCGGTGGCGCCCGCCGAGACGCTGCGCGAGGTGTTGCGTCTGTACGAGGAAGCCGCACCGCACCTCGAGTCCGGCGACGAGGAAGCCGCCCGTTCGCTGTTGGCGCAGTTCCGCACGCTGCTCGATCGCGGGCTGGTGCCGGACGGAGGCTATCGATGACGCTCACTCCACGGGCCCGGCGCTGGGCGGTCGGTCTCGGCCTCACCGTGCTCGCTGTGGCGGCGGTGTGGCTGACGTACCGCATCGCCTGTCCCGCTTCGCGCGGCAGCACGGTGCCGGACCCGAGCCCCGGTGCGGTCGCGAACCAACCGGCGAACGTACCGGTGCTGCAGCTCGGTGCCGCGAAGGTGGCGGCGAAGGATGCCGGCGAACTCGTGCGCGGCGTCGTGCTGCTGCCCGATGGCCGCCCGGCTCCGGACGCGATCGTCGCGCTGCATCGCGCGCGCACGGCCTGGCCGGAGTGGGATGGCGAGCAGCTCGACCGCGCGCGCACCGGCGACGACGGCGCCTTCCAGTTCCGCGTCGACGCGCTGCCGGGCCTGTTCGTCGAGTTCACGCATGCGCAGTTCGCGGGGGCCGCGATCGAAGTGCCGTGGCGGCGCGAGGCGCTGGAGCTGCGGCTCGAACCCGGCTTCGAGCTCGATGGCCTCGTCACCAACGACGTCGGCGCGCCGGTGCCGAACGCGCGGGTCGCACTCGAGTCGGTGCCAGGCGAGCAGCGCCGCGTCACCGTCACCACGACCGCCGCGAACGGCCGCTACGCGTTCAAGAACCTGCGCGCGGGGCCCGTGCGCCTCGTCGCGCGGCACGAGTCGTGGCAGCCGGTGGTCGAGCCGACCGTCGTGGTCGGCGACCAGCTGCGCGTCGACCTGCGCTGCGAACGCCCGGCGATGACGCCGCTGCGCGGCCGCGTGGTGTCCGCCGCCAACCAGGCGCCGATCGCCGGTGCTTTGGTGCAGCTGTTGCCGTTGAACCAGCAGATCGGCCTGTGCGATCCGAGCAGTGCGCGCACGGGTGCTGATGGCACGTTCCTGTTGACGGGCCTGAGCCGCGGCAACCTGCGCCTGCTGGTGCGCCATCCGGACCACGGCAGCCTGCCGCCCTCGACGCAGCGCGTCGGCGAGGTCGCCGGTGGCCTGGTGCTCGAACTGCCGAGCCGCTCGACGGTGTCCGGCCAGCTGGTCGTCGACGAACCGCCGGCGCTGTTCCGCGGCGGCGAACTGCTCGAATTGACCGACTTCGCCGGCCAGGTCGACCACGCGGTGGTGGCGCCGGACGGCAGCTTCCGGTTCGCGGCGTCGATGTCACCCGGCAAGGGCACGCTGCGCCTGCTCGGCCGGCAGTTCGCGTTCCAGCGCTCGCGCACGCTCGAGGATTCGATCGTCATCGACGAGAACGGTGCGACCGTGCTGGAGATCGCGGTGGTGCGACCGACCAGCGTGCGCGGCAAGCTCGTCGACGCCAAGGGCGCGCCGCTGGCCGGTGCGCAGGTCGTGCAGGTCAAGGTGTTCGCCGAGAGCGCGCGCACGATCACGCAGGCGGCCGAGAAGCTCGACTTGTCGACGTTCGGCAAGCAGGTCGTGCAGCTGTTCGGTTCCGACCGCGACGAATTGCTGGCGACCACCGAAGCGGACGGCAGCTTCGAGATCCGCGGCCTGGTGCCCGGCGACATCACCGTGCGGTTCGCGTTGCGCGGCCATGCGCGCCTGCAGCGCCGCATCCGCGTGCCGGGCAACCAGCAGCGGGCCGAGATCGGCAGTGTCGAATTGCCGCGCGCGGCGCGGCTGCAGGGGCGCGTGCATCGCGGCGAACGCGGCATCGGCGGCGTGTCGGTGACGCTGCTCGGCCGGGAAGCGCAGGCGATCGTCACCACGGATCGCAACGGCCGCTGGACTGCGGAAGACCTGGTGCCGGGTCGCTATCGCGTGCAGGCGAAGCTGCCGTTCGGCGTGCCGGTGCAGCTCGTCGAGGTGCCGGCGGGTGGCGCGGTGCCAATGGTCGATACGCCGCTCGAGCCCGGCCGCAGCGTGCGCGGGGTCGTGGTCGGCAGCCAGGGCCGACCGCTGCCCGGTGCCGCCGTCAGCGTGCTCGGTACGCTCGGCACCGCCGTGACCACCGACGCGGCGGGCGCGTTCACGCTCGAATTGCCGCCGCGGGCGAACCTGCTGCAGATCACCTGGGGCGATCGCAACCGGCCGTACACCGTGCCGGTCGGTGCAGTGGATGGACCGCTGCGGCTGCAGCTGGAGACGCCGCCGACCTGCACGATCACCGCGCGCGTGCTCGGCCTGCCCGGCCAGATCCAGCTGCCCGGTGGCCTGCTGCGGTTGTCGCGCCTGGACGGTTCCGACAACGAGCTGCGACGCAGCCACTGGGTCGACTTCAGCGAAGGCGAGCTGCGCTGGCCGTTCTGCCCGACCGGGCTCGTGCGCATCGAGATCGCGTGCGATGGCTTCGTGCCGTTCGTGACGGAGCGCATGCTGACGGTCGACGAGGACGAAGCGCTCGGCCAGGTGTGGCTCGAACCCGGCGCGCGGCTGCAGGGCATCGTCGTCGATGCGGCGGGCAATCCGGTCGCCAACGCCGTGGCGCTGCTCGGCGACGAGAGCGATCTCGACCTGTTCGAGGCGCGCACTCGCACGGGCAGCGATGGCACGTTCCGCCTCGGTGGCGTCAGTGCGCGCTCGTCGCAGCTGGTCGTGCGGGCGCCGGGCTTCGCGCCGAGCCTGGTCGACCTGCAGCTGCCGTACGATGCGCTCGCCGATCGCCAGAAGCGGGTGGCGCTCGAACTCGGCTCGACGATCCGCGTCGCCGTCGGCCAGGGCCGCGAAGGCATCGTGCAGCTGCGGCGCGACGGCCGCGTGCTGGCGACCAGCGACGTCGACCTGCAGGGCTTTGCGTGGTTCCCCAACCGCGCCGCCGGGGTCTACACCGTGCAGCTCGATGGCCAGCGCGCCGTGAAGTCGGTCGTCGTCGAGCCGGGCGCCGCGATGGTGCTGATCGGCCTGTAGTTCGCGGCAACGGTCCTCGGCAGTGCATTGCTCCTGCCTCGCGATGGGGGCAAGCTGCGCGGATGCGTGCCTTCCTCGTCGCGGCGCTGTCGTTCGCCGTCGTCTCCGGCCGGAATGCGGCGGCGCAGCAGCCGCTCGACGCGGCGCCTGCCGAAGCGCTGACCGCGGAGGTCGCTGTCGCGCGCCAGGGCTGCGTGCGCTGCCACGCCGTCGACGGGGCACAGCAGGAACGGCTGCAGCCGCGCCGCGGCCCGGCGCTGGCGAATGCGCTGGCGTTCCACCAGGACGATGGTGGTGCTGCGCTGTTGCAGCGGCACCCGGGTGGTGGGGCGGCTCACGCAGCCGATCTCGCGGCGTGGGTGCGGTCGCTGGCGAAGGCCGAAGCGGTGCCCGTTCCCGCGGACAGTTCGGCGGCGGCCATCGCGCGCGGCGAACAGCTCGCGCACGAACTGGCCTGCGCTGCATGCCACGCGCCGGCGGCGTTCGATGGGTTGTCGGCGCGCGTCGACCACGGCCGTCTCGCCGCGTTCCTGCATGCGCCGAACACGCGCTACCCCGAGCTCGTGCATCCGCCGCTGGCCGTCGACGAGGCCGCGGCGATCGCCGCGTGGTTGCTGCGAACGCAGCAGACGCAGCTGCAGCCGCTGCCCGGCTTCGCGTGGCAGTGCTTCGAACGCAGGATCCAGGGCCCCGGCGAACCCGACCTCGCCAACCTGAAGCCGAAGGCCACCGGGCATGCCGACCGCATCGATGCCGAACCCGGCACGCGCGCCAACAACTTCGTGCTGCGTTTCGACGCGACGCTGACGGTGCCGACGACCGGCGAGTGGACCTTCACCGCGGGCAGCGACGACAGCTCGTGGCTGTGGATCGACGACCAGTTGGTCGTGCGCAACGAAGCGCTGGCGCCGCATCGCCGTGAGAGCGGCAAGCTGCAGCTGACGGCCGGTCCGCACGCGCTGCGCGTGCTGTACACGCAGGCCGGCGGCGGCGCGTCGCTGGAAGTGCTGTGGCAGGGGCCCGGTGTCGACGAGCAGCCGGTGCCGGCCAGTGCCGCGAACAGCGCGCGCGCGGCGTTGACGCCACCGCCGCCGTTGCCGGCGCCCGATGCAGCGGCCGTCGCGCGCGGTCGCGAAGTCGCCCGCAACCAGCGCTGCGACGTCTGCCACGCCGTCGACGACGCCGCGTTCGCGGCGCTGCCGGCGCCGAAGCCGGCGAAGGCCTGGGCGGCGTTGGCGGACGGCGCCTGCCCGCAGGCACCCGGTGCGGCGACGTTGCTCGGCATGACGCGGCAGCTGGCCAGCACGCCGCGCGATGCGCGTTTCGAACTCGACCAGGCGCTGGTGCGCGATGGCTGCCTCGCCTGCCACACGCGCGATGGCCGCGGCGGCCTGCAGCCGGCGGTGCGCCAGCAACTGCGCGAGATCGAGGACATCGGTGAGGAGGGGCGCGTGCCGCCGGACCTGACCGCCGCCGGCCATCGCCTGCGGCCGCAGTGGATCGAGCGCGTGCTGCGTGGCGACGCGCGGGCGCGTTCCTACCTGCGCGTGCGCATGCCGGTGCTGGGCGCCGATGCCGCGAAGGCGTGGGCCGAACGCTTCCGCAAGGCGGACGCGCGCGCCGGCGACGACGTCGAGCCGCCGTTCACCGTCGCTGCGGTGCAGCAGGGCAAGCAGCTCGCCGGCACCACGGGCAAGAACTGCATCACCTGCCACACCGTCGCTGGCCACCGTTCGCTCGGGCCGCAGGGCATGGATCTGGCGCAGCTGTACGAGCGCACGCAGCCGCAGTGGTTCCGCGAATGGCTGCAGACGCCGGCGGTGCATCGGCCCGGCACGCGCATGCCCGGTTTGTGGCCGATCGCCGACGAACGGTCGCGCGCGGAGATGGATGCGCTGCGCACGTGGATCTCGCTCGGCGACGCCGCCCCGCTGCCGAGCGGCCTGAAGCTCGACGGCGCGTTGCAGCTCGAAGCGATCGATGGGCCGCGGCTGCACGGCGCGTTCTGCAAGGACGTGTCGGCGCGCTGCCTGCTGGTGGCGACGCCCGAACGCACGCACTTCGCCTACGACCTCGCCGACCCGCGCCTCGTGTGGATCTGGCGTGGCGCGTTCGTCGATCCGGGCGCCACGTGGAACGGCCGCGCCGGCCAGCTGGTGGTGCCGAAGGGCACCGACTGGCTCGTGCTGCCCGCCGTCGACGTCGCCGGTGGCGCGCGGCAGTTGCTGGGCCAGCACCGCACCAAGGACGGCTACCCGGTGCTGCGCGTGCAGGCCGGCGACGCCGAGTACGAGGACGCGACGCGCGCGCGCCTCGTGCCGGGCGGGACCGAGATCGTGCGCACGCTGCGCGGTGTGCGCGGCCGCTGCGAGTTCACCTTCGCGCCCGCTGCGGCGCCGTTGCGCATCGAGATCGCGGGCGCTGCCGCCGCCCGCGTGGTCCTGGCTGCCGGCGAGAGCGTGGAGGTCGTCTACCGATGGTGATGCTGTCGTTGCTCGCGATTCTGCTGCCGCAGGAACCCGCATCCGAGGCGCCGCGCGCCGCGGTGCCCAAACCCGACGAGGCGGCCTACGTGACGATCCACGACGTGGCGCTGCCGCCCGACGTGGTGCTCGAGGTCGGTGGCCTCGTGCTGCGTGGCAAGTCGATGTTCGCGTCGACGCGCCGCGGCGAGATCTGGCGCATCGACGACGTCGCCGGGGCCGCGCCGAAGGCCACGCGCGTCGCCGAGGGTCTGCAGGAACCGCTCGGTCTGCTCGACCACGACGGCTGGCTCTATTGCGCGCAACGCGGCGAACTGACGCGGCTGCGCGACCGCGACGGCGATGGCAGCCTCGACGACCTCGAGACGGTCGCGCAGGGTTGGCCGATCTCGGGCAACTACCACGAGTACGCGTTCGGGCCGGCGTTGGCCGGCGACGGCACGTTCTGGATCACGCTGAACAAGCCGTTCGGCGACGAGCCGTTCGGCCGCGCGTCGTTCCGCGGTTGGGCGATCCGCGTGCCGGCGAAGGGCGGCAGCTTCGAAGCGGTGTGCGGAGGCCTGCGTTCCCCTGCGGGCGTCGGCACGGCCCCCGACGGTTCGGTCTGGTACACGGACAACCAGGGCGAATGGTGCGCGAGCAGCAAGTTCGCGCTGCTGACGCCGGGCGACTTCCACGGCCATCCGTGGGGCATCGATTCGTGCAAGCTGCCGCAGAGTCGCGTCGAGCACCCGGGCGAGGTGAAGAGCGGCCTGCGCATGGCCGAAGCGGCGCGCACGATCCCGCACTTCACGCTGCCGGCGGTGTGGATCCCGTACGACCTGTGCGGGCGTTCGCCGGCGGGTTTCGTGTGGGACACGGCCGGCCACTTCGGACCGTTCCGCGGCCAGGTGTTCTGCGGCGACCAGTACTCGTCGGAAGTGTTCCGCATGAGCCTCGAACGGGTCTCTGGCCACTGGCAGGGCGCGTGCTATCCGTTCCGCCGCGGGCTGAAGAGCGGCATCACGCGCGTGCTGTGGGGCGAGCAGGGCACGTTGTGGTGCGGGCTGACGAACCGCGGCTGGGGCTCGCTCGGCCAGGCCGAGCACGGGCTGCAGCGCCTGCAGTGGAACGGTGTCGAGCCGTTCGAACTGGTCGAGGTGAAGGCGACCGCGAAGGGCTTCGCGCTGCACTTCACGCAGCCGGTCGCGGCGGCGAGTGTCGTTGCTGACAGCTTCGCGGTGCGCAGCTGGACGTACGACCACCACGAGTCGTACGGGTGTCCGCCGCGCGATACGAAGCCGGTCGCGGTGACGGCGGTGCGGCTCGCTGCGGATGGGCGCACGGTCGAGGTCGAGCTCGACGACGTGACCTTGTGCCGCGTCTACGAAGTGAAGGCGGACGGCGTGCGGGGTGCGGGGGATGGCAAGGCGCCGTGGCACGGCATCGCGTGGTACACGCGGAACCTGGCGCCGCAGTGATGCGCTGCGGCTATCGCGGCTGGGCGGCCGGCTCGCAAGCTTCCGGCAGCGCCACAGCGCCGAACTTCCCCGCCAGCGCGCGCAGATAGCCCTCCAGCGTCGCCGTGTGGCCGAACACGAAGCGCGACAGGAACCGGAACAGCACGTTGTGCACCTCGCCGTGCTCGGTGATCGCGATGTGCGATCCCGTGCCGTCCGGTGTGACGACGAACGTCCACGTGCCGCCGAACGGTGAGTCCGGCGTGACGATGCGCGTCACGTGCAGCCGGTCTTGTTCGCTGCGTTCGATCGCGAACTCGATCGGCCCGAAGCCCGACACCTCGCGGTAGACGCGTCTGCCGTCGCGGTCGGGCAGCCACTCGACGGACGTCACGTCCTTGCGCCAGCTCGGCAGCGCCGCGACGTCGGTGATCGCCAGGAACACGTCCTTCGGCGGAACGGGCAAGCGCAGCGCGCGGGCGGCCACGTGCGCCTTCGGCAGCGACGCGCCGACCACGAGCACCAGCACGACGAGAACGGCCAGCA
>CAMAUH010000093.1 GCA_945861365.1 Candidatus Kuenenia stuttgartensis | reverse complement strand
GTCAACAGCCAGATCCTGTCGATCGTCGACAAGGCTCGCGGCAACGTCTCGGTGATCAACCAGACGGCCTACGTCCGTGACTTCGACGTCGAAGTCGCGCAGGCGGCGTTCATCGCCGACCCGAAGGTCGACGTGATCCAGGACGGCCTCGTGCTCGACGTGCAGCCGGTCATCCTGCACGACCGCAAGTACATCCTGCTGAACCTGAACCCGACGGTCGCCGAACTGCAGCGCCCGATCCCGACGTTCACGACGTCGCTCGCCGGCTCGACGCTGCCGGTCACGATCCAGCTGCCGAACCTGACGGTGACGAACTTCGCCACCTCGGTGCGCGTGCCGGACGGTGGCACCGTGCTGCTCGGCGGACTGCGCCAGGCGCTGACCAAGGAGCGCCGCGCCGAGATCCCGCTGCTCGCACGCCTGCCGCTGATCTCGTTCCTGTTCAAGCAGGAAGGCACCGCGGACGAGAACCGCAGCCTGATGGTGATGGTGCGCGCGCAGATCACCGACGTCGTGAACAAGTAGTCGGAACTGATCCGCTGACCGCCAGGCAACTGGCGCAGCCTCGACCATGCAACGGGCCGCTCGGACTCCTCCGAGCGGCCCGTTGTCGTTGGTAGTCCTCCCACTCCCCCACGTCGTCTGCTTCGCAGGCTTGCCGACATGTGACCGCAGGCGGCAAACTGGGCCACGTGACGCAGGCTCTCGACGCAGTCTTCTTCGATATCGACGACACGCTCTTCTCGACGACCGTGTTCGCCGACAAGGCCCGGCGCAGCGCCGTCGACGCCATGATCCGCGCCGGCCTGCAGAGTGACCGCAACGAGGCGATGCGGGAGCTCGAGGATGTCATCGGCGAGTTCTCGAGCAACTACGGCGGGCACTTCGACAAGGTGCTCGACCGCCTCGGCCCGGAATCGCACGCAGGCCACAACCGGGCCGTGATCGTCGCCGCTGGCGTCGTCGCCTACCACGCGACCAAATGGCGCGAGCTGAAGGTCTACGACGACGTCTACGAGGTGCTGAAGTGGCTGGGCACCACGCCGATGGTTCGCGGCATCATCAGCGCCGGCATCACCATCAAGCAGGCCGAGAAGCTGGTCCGCCTCGAAGTGCTCGAGTTCCTGACGCCCTCGGCGATCTTCTTCACCGACCAGGTCGGCTTCAGCAAGCCCAACCCGAAGCTCTACCGCCGCGTTTTGCAGCGCGTCAACTTGAAGCCCGAACGCTGCCTCTACGTGGGCGACAACCCGACGCACGACATCGATCCGTGCAACCGGGAAGGCTGGTCGACGGTGCGCATCCGCCGCAGCGGCCGCCACGCCAGCGAAGAAGGCGCGACGACCGCCAAGCACGAGATCCGCGACTTCTTCGAACTGCGCCGCCTGCTGCAGGAAACCTACGGCGTGAAGTGAACGCCCGCGGATGACCGCGAGCCATGGGGCCATTGCTCGCAGCTGCCGGCGCTCAGGCGCGAGCCGCAGCGGCTCGTCGCCTGCTGCGCCGAGCCACGCCCTCGCGGCCTACTTCAGTTGTTCCCAGAAGTCGGCCGGCATGTCGTGCGCGATCTTCAGCGCCCCGTTGGCGCCACCGTAGATCGGCTCCTCGATGCGGATGACCTTGCCACCGCCGAGCCGCTCCTTCATCGCCTTCTCGACGGCCGAGTCGAGCCCCTTCACCATCGAACCGCCGCCGGCCAGCAGCACACGGTTCTTCAACCGCGTCTGGAACTCGGGGTCGAAGGTCGCCACCAGCTTGTGGATGCCCTTGACGATCGGGTCGATCAGGATCGAGCACGCCGCGCGCACCTGCTCGGTCAGGTCGAACGCGGTCGGCTTGCCGTCCACCGGCAGATCGACCATGCAGCGCTCCGCGGCATCGCCGACGTAGCCGTAGCGTTCCTTGATGTCCTTCACCATCTGGATGGTGAACTGCGCCCCGGGGCACGACTCCGTGATGCGCTTGGCCAGCTCCGCATCCACGGCATCACCGGCGATGTCGAACATCACCTGGTCGGCCTCCTCCGGCATCGTGCCGTGCATGCGGCACAAGTCGGTCGTGCCTGCGCCGATGTCGATGACCAGCACGTCCTCGAGCCAGTCGAGTCCGTAGGCGACCGAGAACGGCTCGCTGCACAGCATCACCGAGTCGACGTGCGCACGCGCCGCTTCGATGATCGCCTCGCGGTTCTTCACCGAGGCCTCGGCCGGGGCGCCGATCACGCAGTAGACGAGCTCGTCCTTGCGCGGCTTGGCCAGGCGGATCGCTTCGCCGATCAGGTCCTGAGCGGCCTTCAGGTTCGCCTTCGCCTCGGCGTCCATCGAGCCGTCGCCGGTGTACTTGAGCACGCCCTTCTCGAGCGGCTTGTACACCTTCAGTGACAACCGCTTCTCGAGAGCCTCCTTGCCGAACAGCACGTCCTTCTTCAGCAGCTTCTGGCTGACGACGTCCTTCGGGTAGCCGACCATGGAGTAGACCGTCTCGCGCACACCGTTGCTGGCGGACACCGAGGTCCGCGACGTGCCGAGGTCCATGCCGATGTAGAGCACGCCGTGGTTCTTGCCGCCCGTGCCGTCCTTGTCGTTCGTTTCGCTCATCTTGGGTTCCGTGGGTTGTTCCGCTCTGGCCGTCACGCACCTGGCTGCGCCTTCTTCTGCAGCTTCAGGTTCGCCTGGAAGATCCCGGCCATCAGTTCTTTCTTCTTCTCGACCTGCGCGTCGGCCGAACCGACACCTTGCACCTCGCGGTAGACCGACGAGATGCCGCCGTCGACCTGCTTCATCGCCGCGACCTGCTGCAGCCGCTGCTCGGTGGTGACCAGCGAGTCGTTCAGCTTCTTGATGCGGCGCTGCAGGTTGTCGACCTCGCGATCGTGCAGAGCGCGGCGCGCGGTGTCGGCTTGCTGGCGCTCGCCGGACACGACGTCCATGACCAGCTCCATCACGCGCTGTTCGGCGGTCGACAGCGTGGCGCCCGGCGTCTGCGCCAGCGACTTCACGACTTCGGCGACCTTCAGCGCGATCGCGGCGTTCTCGCCCTGGTAGCGGGTGGCCACCGACAACGCGTCCTGCTCCAGCTTCAGCTGCAGCGCCTGGCTCTGCTGCGCGATCTCCCGCCGCAGCGTGTCGATCTCGTCCTCGGCGCGTTCGCGCTGCTGCTCGATCTCGCTCTTCTGCCGCTGCAGGTCCTCGTTGCTGCGCAGCAGGCGCAGGAACTCGGCTTTGGTCGCATCGGCGATGGCCTCGCGCTCGACACCCACCAGGCGCGACTTCAGGCTGCGGTGCACCGCCGCTTCGATCAACGCGATGATGCGGTCGATGCCGAGCACCGAGACCTGCTGCACGCCCTTCTTCTTCAGGCTGTCAAGCGACGTGCGGAACGACATCTGCCGCACGGCATCCTTCAGCGACTCCTTGAAGCCCACGGTCAGTCCTCTTCCGGGGCATCCGGCTCGTAGGCCAGACGGGGGTCGTGGTCCGGATCGACGCCGCGCAGCTCGCTGACGAACGTGCCGAGCACGTTGCCGCCCATGTCCTGCAGCACGCGCAGCGCGTCCTTCGACTGCTTCTTCAGCGACTTCTCCAGCCGGACGACCAGCAGCGTCCCGTCCGCACGCGCGGCCAGCACGCCGGCATCGGTCGACGGCAGCACCGGCGGCGTGTCGACGACGATGTACTGGTAGCGTTCCTTCAGCCGCTGGAACAGCTCGTCGAGGCGCGACGCCGCGAGCACCTCGGCCGGGTTGTCGACCCGCGTGCCAGCACCCAGCAGCATCAGGTTGCGATAGCCCGCGGGCCGCAACACCCGATCGACCGTCGCGTCGCCGCGCAGCACGTCGGAGAGCCCCGGGCCCGGATTCAGGTGCAGGTACTTCTCGCACGCCGGTCGCCGCAGGTCGGCGTCGACCAGCACGACCTTGTGCCGCTCCAGTTCGGCGAAGGCCATCGCCAGGTTGATCGCGGTGATCGACTTGCCCTCGCCGCGCACGGCCGACGTGACCACCAGGGTCTTCGGCTCGCCATCGGGGTTCATCGTCGCCAGGCGGTTGCGCAGCGAACGCATCTGCTCGGCACGGAACCCGGCCGGCTCGTGGAACAACACGAGGTACGGGCTCAGCGATCGATCGACGACGACCACCATGTCGTCGGGCAGCCCCTGGCTCGGTGCCGGGTCTTCGTCAGCGGGCTTCTTGCGGCGGAACATCGCGTAGGCGGCGCGGGCGCGCCGAAGCCGCTTTTCGGATCGGCGACGGGCCCCACTGTTCGGGAGATGGCGGCGGTGGCGAAACGGGACGCCAGCAGGTCCTGGGCACTTGGCGCGACCGCCTTGGCATCGGCGGCAGCGCGTGGTGGCGCCCGGGGAGCGTTCTCCTATAGCAGCCGCCGAACGCCCCAGCTACCGCTACTTCGCCGCGATTACCGGCCCTCGACCCCGCGCACTAGCGGCCGCCACCAGCCGGGGGAGTGCCACCGCCGGGCTGCCCGGCTGGCGTCGTCGCCGGCGGCGTGCCGCCACCAGGGCCCCCGGGCCCCGACGACCCAGGACCGCCCTGCCGCGCCGGCAATTCGTCCTTCTTCATCGTCGCGTCGAAGGTCTTTTCGCCGCGCGCGAACGTGAACTTCACGCTGTCGCCCTCGGCCTCGCGCGCGAACTGGAACACCTGGCGGATGCGCTCGACTTCCTGGCCAGCGACCGTCTTCAGCACGTCGCCCTTCTGCACGCCCATCTTCGCGGCGCGGCCACCTTCCTTGACGCTGGTGAACGTCAGGCCCTCGAGCTCCGCCTCGAACCAGCCAGCGGCCATCGCCACCGACTGGCCCGGACGATCACCGCCCGCGCTGACGCCGCTGCGGTCGAGCAGCTCCGGCAGGTCCGCCGTGCCGAGGGCAGCCAGCGCCGCCACCGTCGCCGTGTGCCGCTGGTACTCCTCGATCGCGACGTCGATGGTGTCCCACTGCGTGTGCCAGGTGTGGGCGAAGTAGTTGCTGCGGCCCTTCAAGCCCCAGTCGAGCCCGGGCACGCCCGCGGCGATGAAGCTGGCGTGGTCGCTGCCGCCACCGCCGGCGACGCGAGCGACCTTGCGCAGCACGAACACCGGTTCCTTCCAGTCGGCATCGGGCGCCTTCAGCACCGCGTTGACGATCTCGAAGATGGGGTTCAGCTGTTCATGCATCGCATCGGTGACGGCCAGCGAGTGCGCCCAGTTGGTGCCGGTGTCGTGGTTGAACACCGCCGACACCTTGTTCATGTCGGCGCGGTGCTTCTGCACCCAGCCGCGGCTGCCGAGCAGGCCCTCTTCCTCGCCACCCCACAGGCAGAAGCGGATCGAGCGCTTCGGCTTCGCGTGGGCCGAGGTCAGGATGCGCGCGGCTTCGATCGTCGTCGACGTGCCGGTGCCGTTGTCGGTGGTGCCCTGCACCTGGTGCCAGCTGTCGAGATGCGCGGACAGGATCACGTACTCGTCCGGCTTCTCGGTGCCGCGCAGCGTCGCGATGACGTTGTTCAGCTCGATCGGGCCTTCGCGGAACGTGTTCTCGATGTCGAACTCACCGATCGGCTTCTGGTCGGCCTCGACCATCGCCGCCAGGCGGTCGAAGTGGTCGGCTTGCACGGCGATCTCCGGCCACGTCGGCACGTCCGCCATGGTCTTCATCGCGGTCTGGTGGTTGCCGAACACGCGCACGCGGGTCGGGAAGTTCTTGTCGGGGTCCCCGGCGCGGTAGACGAGGCCCAGCGCGCCGGCGTCCTGCAGCGCCTTGCGGATCGCAGCGCTCGGCTTGCTCTTCTTCAGCACCCACGTGCCCGCGAACGCCTTCGCATCGAACTCGGCCGTGGCCGGAGCGGCGACGACAGCGCCCTTCTGCAGACCCTTGGTGCCCGCGGTCCAGGCGTCCGTGGCGACGTACATGTCGAACGCCTCCGGCCCGGTGATGCGCCCGCTCCACTTGCCGCGGTTCCAGACCAGCTTCCACTCGCCCCACTTCTCGAGTTCGACCTCGAGGCCCATCGCCGCGAACTCGGCCTTCGCCCATTCGCAGCCCTTGGTGAAGTTGTCGGAGCCGGTCAGCCGGTGGCCGACCTTGCCGGTCAGGTCGCGCAGGATGCGCATCACCTGGCTCTTGTCGATGCCCTGCTCGACGATCGCCTTGACCATGTCGGGCGCGATCGCTGGCTGGCTGGAAGGCACCTGGGCAACCGGTGCCTGGCCGACCAGCACGGACGAAAGGAGCAACAACGAACTCGGGAGCAGACGCAGTCGTGGCATGGAGTCCTCGGGGGAACGAAGGGCCGCTGTTTACGCGTCCCCGGCGCCGTTTGCGAGGCTGCCGACGCGAGCGTGGCAGAAAGGGGCGTCCCAACGATGCGTCAGAGCGGCAGCGCCGCCAGCTGCTCGGCGACCCAGCGACGCCAGGCGACTTCCAACGCCTCGGTCGTCTGCCCCATGCGCCGATCGAACTCGTTGCGGCTGTCGCCCTTGGCGCCGCGCACGGCCGCACCCAGGTAGCCGAGGAACCCGCTGCGCAAGCGGGAGTCCTGCAGCGCGTACGCGACCAGCAGGTGCGCCCCCGCCCAGTGGAACGCGAGTCCCTCGATGCGATGCCGGAAGTACGGGTGCTCGTCGCTGCTGAGGCTGGAGAACGAACCGATGTCGCGCCGCGCGTCTGCTCCCTTCGGCCCCGGTGGCCTGCGCCATGTGCCGCAGAAAGACGCCGGCGCGTCAGCCGTATGGTCTCTCAGATGATCCACAATCTCGAAGGCGATCTCCTGCTCAGCACCGCGGACCTCATCGCACACGGCGTGGCGCCGGACGACGACTGGAAGAGCGGCCTCGCGCTCGCCCTGCGCCAGCGGTTCCCGTCGCTGCACAAGGATTTCCGGCACCACTGCCACCAGCAGAACCCGAAGCCCGGCAGCGCGTGGCTGTGGCAGGGCGTCGACCAGGGCGGCCGCCACTGGCGCATCGCATGCCTGCTGACCCAGGAGCCGCCGGCGCACCAGGGTGGGCATCCGGGCAAGGCGCACACCGAGTACGTGAACCAGTCGCTGCACGCGCTGAAGCAGATGCTCGAGAAGGAGAAGGTGAAGAGCGTGGCGCTGCCGCGGCTCGCCTGTGGCGTCGGCGGCCTCGACTGGAAGCACGTCGAGCCGCTGATCCAGGCGCAGCTCGGCGGCCTGAAGATCCCGGTGCTCGTCTACGCGAAGTACGTCGCCAACGTCGCCGCGAAGGAACCGCAGGCCAGCGCGGCGAAGTGACCGCGAGCCGGCGTCACAGGTACGGCTGCAGCGCCGCCTTCATCTCCTGCTCGCTCGCGTCCGGCGTGAACTCGGTGTAGCCGCGCCGGAAGTAGTCCGCGAAGTACGCGCGCAGTTCGGCCTTCGAATAGGCCCCGCCGTTGTCGCCGAACTTGGTGACGAACGGCGTGAAGTGCGGATACAGCGCGGCGGCGCCCTGCTTGCCCCACCAGTCGCCGTGCAGCGTGGTCTTGCAGAAGTTGCCGATCAGGATGTCGTCGAAGGCGTTCCACTGCACCGCCGACACCAGCGACTGCCGCGGCGTGTGGAACGTGACGCCGCGCTTGTGCGTGCGGTCGATGTCGATGACGTGGTCCTTGTCGCCGACGCGGAAGTTCACGTAGCCGATCGCCGAGCGCAGGTGCTCGACCTTGTGCAGGTAGGCGCGCAGCAGCTCGACGTCCTCGCGCTCCAGCGTAGTACTCCAGTCGTCGCCGAACTTCGCCGGCGGCTCGAGCGGCTGGTCGTTCGCCTTCGGGTTGATCTTCTCGTAGCTGCCGGTGTGCAGGTCGAACTGCACGAACGCCGGCAGGCAGGTCCGCTTGCCGCCATCGAAGTCGATCGAGTGCGCGTCGACCGGGGTCGCGCAGGAATCCGCCCACCCGCTGTCGGTGCGGTTGTAGCGATGCATCGCGCTCGACGGCGCGAAGTAGTCGAGGTCGTAGTAGTCGAGCATCGCCTTGATGCCGGGCCCCTGCGGCGTCTTCGCAGCGGCGGCCGGCGGCACGCGGCGGCCCTGCTCGTCGAAGAAGTTGATCATGTCGGCGTCGCCGTAGCCGGTCAGGCAGGCGAGCACCGTGCGCTTGTGGAAGCGATGCCGTTCCTGGGCCAGGAAGCGGCCACTGCCGCGGTTGCCGGCGTCGTTGGCGTCGATGACCAGGTGGCCATCGAGATCCATGATGATCGTCGCGTCCTGGTTGTAGTTGGCCAGCGACGCGATGCGCAGCCGGTCGCTGATCGGGAACCACTGGCCGCACGCCAGCGTGTGCACCTTGAAGCCGAGGCCCGCGAGGTCGCGCGCGATGCGGCCGCCGTGATGGTCCGGCAGCAGGATCGTCTTGTCGCGCAGGTGCTCGAGCGACTCGAGGCTCAGGTGGTCCGGATGGCCGTGCGACAGCCACAGGAACTTGCAGCGCTTGACGTTCTCGAACTGCTCGCGCGGCACTTCGTGGCTGAGGCGCCAGCTGCCGAAGTAGGCCGGCCCCATCAACCAGGGGTCGGTGGCGAGCACAGGGCCCTTGTCGTGGGCGATGACACAGGCGTTGCCGATCGTCTCGAAGCCGAGGTCCATTGGCGTTCTGTATCGGCGCGGCCCACGCACCGCCATGGGCCGAAGGCCCGGCCTGATCACGAAGCTCACCGTACCGGCTGGCGAACGGGCCACTGCGCCCGCGCACCGACCGCCGGCGGCAGCGTGGCCAACGCGGCGCTGACGCCGGCGCTGCGCAAGGTCCCGCAGCGTCGAACGGCTCTACGGAGCGCAGTGGCGCGGGCTCCTTGCGGACGCCCG
The DNA here is from genome assembly GCA_945861365.1 of Candidatus Kuenenia stuttgartensis. GTDB lineage: Bacteria > Planctomycetota > UBA1135 > UBA1135 > UBA2386 > UBA2386. The sequence continues at coordinate 2,307 of CAMAUH010000093.1, read as the reverse complement.
GCCCGGCGCCCCTTCAGCGCTGCAGCTCGAGCACGTGCCAGGTCGTGATCACCTTCGACGCGACGTTCGGATCGAGGCTGCCGTTCCAGACCGCCAACGCGAACAGTGTCGGCGTGCCGAGCTTGAAGTCGACTTCGTCGGGGCCCCCCGCATGCAGCGCGCGACGGAACGTCACCGTCCACCGATCGTCGCGCCAGCGGGCGGCGACCTGCAGCGGCCGGCCGCTGCCGACCGCTCCGCTGGCGGTGCCGACGCCGGTCACTTCGATGGCCTCGCCGCGCGCCGCCGGGCTGCGCACACCGATCGGCACATCGATGCCGGTGTGCGGCCAGGACGAGGTCAGGTCCAACTGGCCCGCCGCGCTCTTCGGATCGAAGGTCTGCCAGCGCCAGATCGCGACCGGCGCATCGGTGCTGCCCATCGCGAACAGCGGCGGTTCCTCGGTGCGAGCAAACTGCACGGCCACCCCGTCGCCGAGCACCGCCTCAGGGCGCGGGCGCTCGTCGCGGCTGCCATCGGCCCACTCCAACTGCAGCAGCAACTGCTCCCCGTCGTGCGCGGCCCGCAGCCACACTTCGTTGGCAGCACCGGCACGCCACCACAGCGGCGCAACGGGCAGTCGCACCGCTTCGATCCGGTCGAACCCCGCAGCATCGCCATCGGCCGGCAGGGCCGCGCTGCGTTCGACGCGAAGGGTGCGCCGCCACTGCACGTGGTGTCTGCGCGCGGCGTCGGGAATCAGGTTCTGCACGTAGGCGACCAGAGCTTCGGTTTCGGCGACCGCCAACTCGACCGGCGGCATGTGGGCACCGGGCATGCCCGCGCGGATGCGGCACGCCAGTTCCTGATGCGTGGCCCCGCCGCGCAGATAGCCGGCGGTGAAATCGCGCGGCCGCAGCCAGGTACCGTCGGTCGGCCACTCGTCAGCGCCCGGCAAGCCGCGGCCGTCGGCGCCATGGCAGCTGGCGCAGTGTCGCTGGAAGAGCGTCTCGCCGGCAGCCAACAGGGCCGCGTCGACCGGCCGTGGCGCCCCGGTCTCGACCGGCGCGCCCGGTCGCAGTTGCTGCTCAGCCAGCTCTCGCGCCTGTGCTGGAGTCAGTGCCTGCCCGGTGACCGCGGCGGTGCGCTCGATCGCCGTCGCGCGCCCGCGCACCGCCAGCTGCCGCACGACGCCGGCGAGCGCGCGCAGGTCGGCCTCGGGCAGCCAGTCCCACGCCATCATCGTCGAGCCCGGCATGCCACGGCGCAGCGTCGCGACGAGATCGTCGTCGCTGGGCATGCCGTTTCTGTGGCTGACCAGCTTGAACAGGCCGTGCCGGAACGCCGTGGGGCGCGGCAGCAGCAGATTCGCCGCCAGCGTGTCGGCTTCGCCGTCGGCGCCGTGGCAGACCGCACAGTGACGGAGGAACAAATGCGTGCCGCGCGATGCCGGGTCGAGGTCCGCCGACGCCTGCGCCGCGGCAGGGCTTGTGCAGTTGGCGGCGAACAACGCCAAGCAGCCGATGCTGACCGTGACAACGAGGGAACGAAGCCGAAGCATTGCCTGACCCTAGCTGCGCTCAGGCCCAGCGCAGACTCGCACTTCGGCCCGCCCCGAGTGCCGCCGAATGCGTAGGTGCCGGACTCGCGCGACGCCCCGTGGGGGCGCCAGGTGCGACGGCTGCGAGCCACGGCGCAGGGTCCCCGCGACCGCAGCGGTGCCGATCTGCCTACAGCCCCGTGCCGCCAGCCGGGGACGGCGGCGCGCTTCGCAGCCGTCAATCCGCGCGACGGCCGTACACGCGCACCTCGATCACCTTGCCCTTGGTCGAGTGGAACGCGCGCCCGGTCCACACCGGCGCCTGCAGCACGGCCACCGCGGCCGTCACGTCGGTGCCGCGCTTCGCCAGTTCCTCCGCATCGCGCAGCAACTGCTCCCGCTCGCGATCGCGCATCAACACCAGCTGCCCCGGCTGCACCAGCAGCTGCAGCGCCTGCTCGGGGCCGGCGACGTCCGGCGTCGTGCGCTGCATGTAGAACGTCACGCTCGGCGCGACGATGCGGTACAGGTGCAACGTCTCGCTGCTGCGCACCAGCTTCGGCAACTCGTCCGCGAACACCCGGCCGAGCATCTGCGGATCCGCCAGCGGCAGGCCGCGCCCGAACAGCGCCGTCATGCCGAACGTGATCGCGACCGCGAGCGCCGCCACCGCCGGCAGCGTGCGACCCTGCCGCAGCCACGCGCCGGCGCGCCAGCACGACAGCGCGATGCAGATGCCGACCGCGGCCGCCGCGATCACCGCCAGCGACAGCCCGACGCTGCCTGCA
>CAMAUH010000092.1 GCA_945861365.1 Candidatus Kuenenia stuttgartensis | reverse complement strand
GAAGATCGAGCCGTTGAACTTGATCGGGAACTGGCCGCGGCCGCCGCACGCCTGCACCCAGCGCTGCAGGATCAGCGCCTGCGTGATGCCCGATGCGGGCTTGCCGTCCCAGGGCCGCGCGGGATCGTTCTCGCTGTCGGCGACCACCTTGCCATCGCACTCGATCCACATGCGGCCAGTTGCCGCATCGAACGACGCCGCGACGTCGTGCGCCTTGCCACTCTGCAGGCTGCCCGGTGCCACGAGTTGGCGATCACCGACGATCAGCCGCAGCGAGTAGCCGGGATGCGTGTCGAACAGGAAGCCATCGCCGCTGCCGGCGGTGACCTTGTCGACGATGCGGCCGATCGGGTGCTCGGGATGCTGCAGCACGTTCGCCGTGATGCGCAGGCCGCGGCGCAGATCGAGGTCGCGGGCGGCCTCAGTGACCAACGGCAGCTTGGTGCCGGGTTCGGCCGTGAACAGCGGCGCTGACGCCGCGTTGGTCGGATCGCCTGAGATCGCGACGCGCGCGATCGTGCCGACGAAGCGATTGCCGCCGCCGCTGTCGACGCCGATGCGCAGCGGGTGTGCGTTCTGCGGCACGCCGGAGGCCGCGGGTTCGTCACCGTGCACGAACACCCACGAGCGGGCCCAGAAGGCGCGCCACCACGCCGCGGTGCGTTGCTGCGCGGTCTTGCTGTCGGTTGCGGCGAGCAGCGCCTTGGCGTGTGCGGTCCACTGCTCGGGCTTGTCGACCTGCAGGCACGGGGCCGCGATGCGCAGTTCGTGGTGCTTCGCCTGCTCATGAACCCAGGTTTTGAACCCGGCAGGCGTTTGGGACACGACCGACCAGGTGACGGGCTGCGTCATCAGACCGAACGCGCGGTTGCGCAATGGATCGGCGACCGCTTCGACGGGCAGGCCCTGCCGCTTGGCAGTCAGCGCCACGACCGAATCACGGTTGTGGTGCAGCCAGCCGAGGTGACGCCGCTCATCGTCCTGGGCGGCGGCAACCGGCCCTGCGATGTCGATCGACACGTCCGCGGACTCGCTGACGACGAGGTCCTCCGGAGCGTCCTTCATCGTCCAGCTCGACTGCAGCTCTTCGCCGCGCAGGCGCTTCGCCTCCGTTCGCCACGACCGCAGCCAGCCCGACAGCATGTGCGGCTGCTTGCTGTCGCTGGTCACGTGCACGACGTCGCTGTCGCTGTCGGCGAAGACGTTCAGCACCACGCGGTCGTCGCCATCACCGACGCTGATCTGGATGCGGCCCTCGGCCAGCACCAGGCGCTGCTCGAAGGCTGTTCCTTTGGGCACTGGCTCGATGGTCAGCGAGATCTCGCCGAGCTTCAGCAGCCGCGACGCTTCCGAGAAGCTGTCGGTGCGCGCGACATACATGCTGACGGTGCCGCGGCGCGGGCACCACACGTTGCAGCCGACCTCGCCATTGCCGATCGGCATCGAGCCGCTCGCCGTGGGGCTCGGGGTGCGCCATACCACCTCGTGGTCGGCGACGTTCTGGGCCATCACCTGCAGCCCGAAACCCAGGGCCGCAACACACCGACCGAAGTGCCTGCTCAGCATCCAGGCATCATGCGCGGGGCTCACCGCACGCTACCACCGTCGAGAACCGGTGGCCGCCAGGGCCACTCAGGCGACCTGGCGCAGTGGCACCCCACCAGGGAGCGCGTTGCTACGCGAGCCGCGGATCGCGCGGCCCACAAATGGGGCAACCAAGAACGATGCGACACACCAGCCGGTCAGAACGGTCGTCAGCACGGGCGCACTCCTGGGAGAGGGACCCCATCGCTACGCCCATTGGCGCAGGCACCGGCTCGACCGATCTCTGAATTTCGGTCGAAATCTTCTCAGAACGGATCATGTCGCATCGCGCCCGAACGACCGCCCCACAACTGCACGGTCACCTTGGATCGCCGTACGCTGCATGTAGTGATGCAGGCCGCGCAGGCCGCCCAACTCTTCGCCACCACCCGCGCGGCCGGGGCCACCGTGCACCGAAGCCGGCAGCACCGCCCCCGGCCCGATCGCCTGGCCCATCGTCTTCTCGCTGCCGAGCCAGACGCGGCCATGCCAAGGCGAGATGCCGGCCACGAGAGCCTCGACGAACGCGCGGTCGTCGCTGTAGCCGCTGGCCACGAGCCCGCCGCCGCCACGGTTGCACAGCTCCACCGCCATCGCCGCCGTGCCGTCGTAGGGCAACAGCGTGGCGCAGGGACCGAACACCTCGAGCTCGTGCAGCACCGCGGCGTCGACGTCCTTCGCGCGCAGCAGCGTCGGCGTGACGAAGTAGCCCTTCTCCGCGATCGATTGCGGACCACCGATCACGGTGTCGCTGACGGCCTGCAGCTTCTGGATGCCGGCCCGCACATCCCGCAGCTGCTCGCTGCTGGCGACCGGCCCCATGCGCACGTCGCCATCCATGACGTTGCCGATCTTGACGGCGCGCAAGCGCTCGACCAGCGCCTCCTGCACTTCGGCGACCATGGCCTGCGGCACCAGGATGCGGCGCACGGCGGTGCACTTCTGCCCGGCCTTCTGCGTCATGTCGGTGGCGACGTTGGCGAGGAACTGCTCCAGCGTGTCGCTGCCGCTCTCGACGTCGGGGCCGAGCACCGCCGGGTTGATCGAGTCCGCCTCGATGTTGACGCGCACGTTGCGGGCGACGAGGTGCTTGTTGCCGCGGATCGCGATGCCGGTCGCCGAGCTGCCGGTGAACGCGACGGTGTCCTGGGCGCCGAGCAGGTCGAGCATGCCGGACACCGAGCCCGCGACGAACTGGAACGCGCCTTCGGGCAGCAGCTGGTTGTCGACGATCAGCTTGGCGATGCGGTGCGCGAGCAGCGCGCTCGGCGTGCCCGCCTTCTCGATCACCGGCACGCCCGCCAGCAGCGCGCAGGCCATCTTCTCGCCCATGCCCCAGGCCGGGAAGTTGAAGGCGTTGATGTGCACCGCCACGCCGGTGCGCGGCACGAAGATGTGCTGGCCGTAGAAGCGCGGCGTGCGGCCGAGCTGCACGCCGTCGCCATCGGGCAGATGGTGGCTGGCGGGCAGCGAGGCGCCGAGCTGGGCGTAGAAGGCCAGCGTGCCCGACGCGCCATCCAGGTCGAACTTCGCGTCGCCGCGGGTGTTGCCACCATTGCGACCGGCGATCTCGATCAGCTCGTCGCGGTGTTCGTGCAGCTTGGCCGAGATGGCCTTCAGCAGCTCGCCGCGCTGCGGGAACGTCAGCGCGCGCAGCGCTGGGCCACCGACCTTGCGCGCGTGCTCGAGTGCTGCGGCGAAGTCGATGCCGCCCTGCCGGACATCGCCCAGCACGGCTTCGGTGGACGGATCATGGAGGGTCTTGGTGTCGCCGCTGCCGGCGACCCACTGACCACGGACGTAGCTCTGCAGCGAGATCATCGGGGCGAGCACGATAGCGACGTGCGCACCGCGATGCATCCACGCCCGGGCCTCACGGCCACAAGGTCATCTGCTTGGTGTCACCGACGCAGCGCGGCTGGCCGGCGGCGTTCTGGCTCAGGAAGCTCCACCAGATCGGCAGGCCCGCGAGGAACGACAGCACTTGCGGCGGGATCGTCAGCACGGCGGTCGCCCGGCCGTTGGCGTCGAAGGTGCCGAAGCCGTTGCTGAGCAAGCCACCATTCGGGTCACCGGCGAACAGCGACGTGACGGCATCCACGTTCAGCGCGACCGGGAAGTTCGGCTGCCAAACGAACCCGGGGCTGGTGCCCGAGATCGAGGCGATGGCCAGGTAGGTGTCGCCGGCGCCGGCCGAGCCGACGTCGAGCTGGATCTGCACCGCCCCACCAGCGAAGGTGCTGACGATCGGCGGCGTCAGCGTGACCGAGGAACCGGTCGTGAAGCGCCGCCGGGCCGTGCTGACGTGGCCGTTCGCGTCGCGGACCTGCATCGTCGTCTTCCAGGTGCCCGGGTAGCGCGCCAGGTTGGTCGCGCTGGCGAGCGGCACCCAGCCGGTGTCGAACACGGCATCGCCATCGAAGTCGAAACGCTGGCTCAGCGTGTTCGCGGCCTGATCGATGTCGCTGCTGCCGGTCGGGTTGCAGGTCGTGGTCAGCCGCGGCGACACCGCCGTGTAGACGGGCCTCGGCCAGTTGCAGCCGGGCACGGCGAACTGCGCCATCTTGGTCCACCACGACGGATTCTGGACCATGAGCTGATAACGGAACGACTGGTAGCCATCGCCGCCGCCCAGCAGCGCGCCGGTGATCGATGCTTCGATGGTCAGGTCGGTCGTCGTCTCACCGTCCCCGGTGTAGGTCTTCACCGTCGGACACACGCGCCTCGTCGGCACCCCCGCCAGCGTGCACGCCTGCCGCGCGTACTCGGCGGTCTTGCGCACGTAGGCCTGGTGCAGCGCGTAGGTGTTGTAGATCGAGCCGTTCGCCGTGTAGGCCATCGGCATCAGCACGTCGAGCAATGGCGCCAGCGCCTGCCAGTTCTGGCCGAACTGCGACTGCAGCGAAGCCATCGTCGAGTTGTACGAAGCGAAGTTGCCGTCGTAGACCGGGCCATCGAACGAGAAGCGGTTGGAGATCAGGTAGGCGTGCAGCGACAGGTTGCCGATGCGCTGCCGCACCGACGCGACGAAGTTGGTGACGTTCGCCGAGTTGACGTTGGTGCCGCCTACGTAGCGCACGTAGTCGAGCGCGATGCCATCGAGGTCGTAGACCGGCTGGCCGTTGCTCTGCCACGCGTCGACGAAGTAGTCGATCACGTTCAGCAGGTACTGCTTGTGGGTCGCGCTGTCCGGTTGCACGGTGTCGGCGAAGCACTTGAAGATCGCGACGACGCGGATGTTGGCCGCGTGGCACGACGTGATCAGGTTCTGCAGGTTGATGCCGGCCCCGCCGGGGCGCACCGCCCCCCACGCCGCATTCCAGTCGCCAGCGCTGTCGGTCACCCACAGATCGCCGGTCGAGGGCCCGGTGGCCCGGAACGCGCTGACGTACAGCGTGTCGATGCCGTAGGTCTGGCAGTTGGTCACGATCTCGCCGATGCGCGAGTCCATGTTGCCGACCAGGAACGGGAACACACCGACCGCGACATCGGTGGATGGCGTCTGGGCCGCCATCGCGGCCGCGAGCAAACAAGCCGGGAGCATGCGCATCATGGGCCGCGCAGGATGCCCGCTGGGCATCGACCTGTCACGACCCCCCGGCGCTTCCGCCCTGCGTTCCGGAACAGGGCTCGGTCGTTCTCGAGCTGCCAGCGCCCCTTCGCGGAGCCGGAAGATGGCCGCAATGCGGACATGCCCCTGGGCGTGGCTCGTCAACCAGTCGGCATCATCGACACCAGCGCGCCCCTTCGCGCGGCACCGGCCACCGAGGCCAACGGCATGGACACGATCGCGCCATCCGCGACGGTGGCCTTCGGGTGGCACTTGGCTGATGGACTGCAGGAATGTGTCGTATGGCCGATCGGGCGACCGTGGGCGATCTACGTCCCATCATGGAACTTCCCCTGCACCCAAAGCTCGTCCACCTGCCGATGGCCCTCGCCATCCTGATGCCGCTGCTCACCAGCGGCGTCTTGCTCGCCATCTGGCGCGACTGGTTCCCGAAACGGGTTTGGTCGCTGGTCATCGTCGGGCAGTTCCTCTTGGTCGGCAGCGGCATCCTGGCGCTGCGCAGCGGCGAGGCCGACGAGGAGCGTGTCGAGAAGGTCGTTGCCGAGGTCGTGCTCGAACGCCACGAAGAAGCCGGCGAGCGGTTCGTCTGGGTCGGTGGCTTCCTGCTCGCAATCACCGTGCTGCCGCTGCTGTTGCGCAGCAAGCGCGCGACCCTGATCACGGGTGCGGCATCTTGTGCCGGCACGTTCGTCGTGTTGGCGTTCGGCTATCAGGTCGGTCAGCTCGGTGGCGAGATCGTCTACGGCCACAACGGCGCGTCGGTCTATGCAACCGCCACCCCCGGCGGGGCACTGACCATGCCTGCCGGAAAGCGTGCCCTGGGCGACGACGACCGGTGAGCTGGAAGGGACCGGGAACCGCGGCAGGTGAGCGACTCCCACGAGCATCCACCGCTGCCGAGCGGTCGGTGCGTGGATCAGGCGCTGGCGACGAACTGCTGTAGTTCCTGGTAGCGGCGCTCCAGTTCCTCGCGCGACGCATTGGCGAGGCGGTCGACACCGAAGCCCTCGACCGTCAGGCTCGCGGCGACGGTGCCGTAGGCCACCGCGCGCTTCATGTTCCAGGTGCTGATCGACTGGCAGTTGGCCAGGTAACCCATGAAGCCGCCGGCGAAGCTGTCGCCAGCGCCGGTCGGGTCCACCACGGTCTCGGTCGGATAGGCCGGCAGCGCGTAGTGGAAGAAGTTCGAGAACACGAAGCAGCCGTGCTCGCCCTTCTTGACGATGACCAGCTTCGGCCCGAGTGCCAGTGCTGCGCGCCCGGCCTGGATCAGGTTGCTCTTGCCGGTCAGCTGCTTCACTTCGCTGTCGTTGACGATCAGGCCGTCGATGCGGCGCAGCAGCGCCAGCAGGCCGTCCTTCTCGTGCTCGATCCACAGGTCCATCGTGTCGGCGACGCAGAACTTGGGCGCCTGCATCTGCTCGAGCACGCTGGCTTGCGTGCCCGGCGAGCCGTTGGCAAGGAACACGAACGGCGTGTCGCGGAACGACGGCGGCACCTTCGGCTTGAAGTCGCCGAACGTGTTCAGCTGCACGTCGAGCGTCTGCCGCGAGTTCATGTCGGCGGCATAGCGACCGTGCCAGCGGAACGTCTTGCCGGTCTTCGTCTCGACGCCGGCCAGATCGATGCCGCGCGACTCCAGCGTGCGGCGGTGCTCGGCCGGGAAGTCGCTGCCGACGACGCTGACCAGCCGCACCGAAGTGAACAGGCGGGCCGCGAGGCAGAAGTAGGTGGACGAGCCACCGAGGCACTCCTTCTGGGTGCCGTGCGGGGTCTCGATGGTGTCGAACGCTGTGGAACCGACGACGAGCAGGGACATGCGGCGCGGCAGGCTACCCGCCGTGCGCGGGCGGTTCTACGGCGTCTTCCTTGCGTTCCAGATCCGCCTCGCGATCGATGTCGGCACGCGTGACACGGTCCTTCTCGAACAGCACGAAGATGCCGCCGAGCAGCGACCACAGCGTCAGGTGCAGGCGGTAGAGCACAGACAGCGCGACGCCGCGGGTCGCCATCGTCTCCTGTGCCAGTGCCACCGGCACACCGACCAGGTGGGGTGCACCGTAGGTGCCGAACAGCTTCTGGTACATCGCTTCGCCGATGCCCCAACCGTTCGGCATGATCGGCACCGCGGTGATGATGTTGACGACCGGGATCAGCACGAAGTACTCGAAGGTCGGCATGCCGACGCCGAGCGCGTGGCCGATGAACACCACGCTGGCGACCGAGATCACGTGGTTGCCGACCCCGGCGAACAAGCTCGCGCCAATGACCCACTTGTGGTCGCGGTAGAAGAACACCGCCTGGTCGACCAGGCGCAGCACGTGGCCGAGCCGCGGTGGCAGGCGGTGCAACAGCCAGGTCAAACGGACCAGGCCGCGCAACCGCTTGCTGAACGCGACCACCCCCAACATGCCGACGCCGCCGATCACGCCCCAGATGCCGATCGCGATGTCCGCGAAACGATCGAGTGCGAACAGCACGACGATCGCGCCGAGCAGCGCCAACGAGCCGAGTCCGAGCACGCGGTCGACGATCACCGAGACCATCACCTGCACGCGATGGCCGGGGCAGCGCTTCATGATGTAGAGCGCCTTCACGACATCGCCGCCGGTGGCGCCCGGCATCACGGTGTTGAAGAAGATGCCGATCCACGTGAAGCGCAGCGTCTCCCACAGCGACACGTCGGTGCCGTTGACGTGCAACAACCACCACCAGCGCGCGCCGGCGATCAGCGCGGTCAGGAAGTAGCAGAAGGCGCCGAGTGCGAACAGCAACGGATCGAGGTTGCGCCAGTAGGTCAGGAAGCCCGGCTCGATCTCGAGCGACCGGCCATCGGGCTGCACGCCGCGCGCCAGCTGCTCGACGGCGCCACCATCCCTCGTGAAGCGGATCGGGTCCGCTTGCCACGTGCCGACGATCTCGACCACCTGGCTGTCGGCCACGCCCGTGCCCGCGCCCGCGCGGAACACCAGCCGATCCTGGAACGGGATCTGCCGGAACACGAACACCATCAGCCCGGCGACCAACGCGAGCTTCAGAACACTGACGATGCCCTTGTTCAACGCCACTCTCCCTTGGCCCGCACCTTGGCGCGCGCCGACGTGATGGAAGACTGCTCGCCGCTTGCCCGTTCGAGCAGTTCGGCCGCGAAACGACGCGGCTCCACACCGAGCTGCTGCAACGTCGCCGTGCGGACCGGCGCCCCGCCGGGACTCGCATTGACGGCGAAATGGATGAGGCTGCTGACCGGCGTCGCGGTCGCGATCGAGATCGACAACTTGCCGTCGCCGACCCACAGGTCGTCGCCGTCGCGCCGCACCGACGCACCCGGCGCCAACTGCGCGAGCACCTCACGCGCCTGGGCCGACAGCAGCCGCTGCCGGTGCACCGCGAGCAACAGGTCGCTCGCGGAAAAGCACTCCCAGACGAAGTGCACCATGTCGGCGCCGGCGATGCCCGGGCCGTCGAGGTCCGCCAGGTCGGCGATCTCCTCGACCCGCACGGCGCACGGCCCGCGGAACGCGACGAGCGCATCGCCGACCAGCCCGAAGCGCGCCAGCAGCCAATGGGCGCGCAACTGGCTGCCGTCGTAGGCGATCGTTTCGTCGGCGAGGTGGGTCTGCATCACGGCCTAGCGGGTTCCGGCCGGCACCGTGAGCTGGTGCGCTTCGCGCCACTGCTTGACCCATTCGACATCCGGGTCCAAGCGCGGCCGCGACAACGCCCACGTGAACGCCACGAGCGCCGGCGTGCGCAGCTTCGAGTAGTGGTTCTTCTCGTTCAAGATCGTCGTCGACAGGAACTCCGCCGCCGACAGGCCCACCCAATCGGTGCGGCCGGGCAAAGTCACGATGGTGTCGAGCGCATCGCCGCGCAGCTGGCCGCAGTAGTGGATCAGCCGCAACTCCACGAGCTCATCGGCATCGAAGCGCGGCACGCCGCTGCCGATGGCCGCGGGGCTGGCCGCCATCGCGGCCAACAACAGCGGCACCGTCGCCGGCCCACCGAGGCGCCGGATCTGCTCCATCGCGGCGAGCCGCACCAGCACCGCATCCGCGGCACGACCATCGACGATCCGCAGCAGCACGCCTTCGGTCATGTGCACGAGCGCCGCTCGCAACGCACTGGCGACGGCGGCCTCGGTCTCCGGGTCCGGCTCGGTGGCGAACAATTGGGTCAGCTCTTCGACCAACCGGATGCGGGCTTCGGCATCCGCCAACGGCCGGGCCGCCACGCTGCGCAGCGCTTCGCGATACGGCAGCAGGCTGGCAGCGGGCGCATCCGCCGCGCGCACATCCGGGCGCCCCGCCTGCAGCCCGGCGCGGGCGATCGCCAATTGCTCGGCGCTCGCCGGCATCCCGAGTGTGGCGTACGGCGGCACGAACGCGGCGAGTTCGAGCTGCTGCAGCATCTGCACCATGCCGTCGATCGCAACTACGCGCGTCTGCACGCTGGCGTCGAACTCCGCGAGCCAGGCGAGGCGCGAAGCGGTCAGCGCACACAGCAGCAGGTCGCCGCCCGTCTCGTCCGGCAGCTCCACGAGCAGTTCGCGCACGTGCGCGATCGGCGCCACCAGCTTCTCGTTGGCGCGCGAACCGAACATCCAGCCGAGCGGGCCGCGGATCGGCCAGCACAGCCAGAAGCGCATGTACCACGCGGTCACGTCGGCGCGCTCCGAGTACACGATCGTGCGCTCCGCGCCGGAACCGCCGAGTTGCACGATGTTGTCGACCTCGACCAGCATCTCGTCCGCGGCCAGGTTGTCGGCGACCGAACAAGCGCCGAGCGCCAAGGACGCCCAGCCCAGCGCGAACAGACCCCAGCGATGGAACGTTCTGTTCAAGGCTGCTTCTCCAGCGCGACCTGCCAGGCCGCAGCGATCCGCGCGCGAGCCGCTGGATCGTCCGCATCATTCTCCGCGCATTGCACTGGCGCAGGCCGCAGGCTGGCCAGCGCCACGTGCATCGCCAGGAACGCCATCGCGTCGCTCTCGACGCCCAACCGCTCGCGCAACAGCGGCACCGCCGACTCCGGCAACAGCGCGGCCAGTCGAGGTGCTGCGCAGCGCCGCACCAAGGCAGCCTCATCGGCCAACGCGTCGCTGTAGAACGCGAACGCGAAGTCCGCATCGGGCACCCCGTTCTGCACGGCCCGCGCCCGGACCGCGGCCGATTCGTCACCACTGGCGATGGCCAGCGCCCGCACGTGCAGTTCCCGCGCCAGGTCCGGCTCCAGGTCCTTGCCTTCGAGCAACCATGCGAGCATCGCCATGCGGGCCGCGACGGTTCCGGCGCCGCGCAGGTTGGCCAACAGATCCCGGATCAGCACGATCTTGGGGGGACCACCGCGCTGCAGGGCCGCGACCAGGGCATCGACCTCCGCGCGGTGCCCCGCCAACCACGGTGAATTGGCGCCGAGCACCTGCAGGCGCTGCACGGTGGCCATCGCGGCGGTGGTGTCCCCTTCGAGCCATTCGAGCTGGGCCAGCTCGAAGCGCAGCACCGGGTCGATCTCGTCGCTGGGCAGATCGCGCTCGAGGCCGCGCAACTCGACCACCGCCAGGTGCCGCTGACCGAGATCCCGCAGCAGGCTGGCGCGCGCCGCGCGCAGCGGCGGGTTGGTCACCCGCTGCAAGGCCGTGTCGACGACCGCCAGCGCCTCGCGGAACTGCTCCTTGTCCGCCAACATCGTCGCCAACCGCAGCGCCGGTTCGGTCGGGTCGGCGGCCTTCGCGAGCTGCTCGCGCAGCGTGCGCTCGTCGACGATCTGGCTGGCCGGGCTTGCCGCCTCGGCCGCTGGCGCACTGGCCGGTGGCTCAATGGCAGCAGCAGTTCCTGCTGGAGCTGGAGCTGGAGCTGGAGCGCGCGAAGGCGACGCGGTGCCGCCAACCCCGAGGCCGCTCGCGATCTTCTCCGTCGTGCAACCTGGCAGCCCGATGGCCAAGCAGCCAACGACCAGGTACCCGAAGCGTGAACGACCGCCGTGCCTCATGTGTGCTGGCTTGTAGCAGCCGATGCGCCGCGCACGAACGCTGTTTTCGGCCGGCTTTCCGTTCGCTGCGGCGCGCGGACCGCG
>CAMAUH010000091.1 GCA_945861365.1 Candidatus Kuenenia stuttgartensis | reverse complement strand
CAGCTGCTGCTGTCGAGCGCGGGTGCTGTGCCGACGGTCTACGGCTGCGAGCTGGCCTGGAAGCGCACGAGCCGCTGAGCGCCACAGAGCTCACCCCGCGGCGCACGCCACGCGCACCGTGGCCTCGTAGATGTCCACGGTGTCGTCGACGTTCTTGCCGTAGCCGCCACCCATCACCGTCACCCACGGTAACTGTCGCTGCGTGATCGCGGCGAACACCTGCTCGTCGCGCGCCTGCAGCCCCGCCTTGCTCAGTGCCAGGCGGCCGAGCCGATCGCCGACGAACGGATCGGCGCCGCTGAGGAAGAACACGAACTGCGGCTCGCTGCGGTTGAAGGCCTCGTCGAGCCCGCGGCTCAGCGCCGCCAGGTAGTCGCTGTCGCCGGTGCCGCTCGGCAGCGCCACATCGAGGTCGCTGTGCGCCTTCTTGGCCGGGAAGTTCTCGTCGCCGTGGATCGAGAACGTGAACACGCTGTCGTCCGCCGCGAAGATCGCGGCCGTGCCGTCGCCCTGGTGCACGTCGGTGTCGACGACCAGCACCCGCTGGCGATCGCTCTCCCGCTGCACGATGCGCGCGCCGACCGCCACGTCGTTGTAGACGCAGTAGCCCGCCCCCCGATCGGCGCGGGCGTGGTGCGTGCCGCCTGCCAGGTAGACGGCGGCACCCTGCTGCAGCGCGCGGCGCGTCGCAGCAACCGTGCCGCCGCAGCTGCGCAGCGACCGCTCGACCAGTTCGGGGCTCCACGGGAAACCGAGGCGCTGCATCGCTTCGCGACCGAGCGAGCCAGCGGCGAAGCCATCGAGGTAGTCCGCCGTGTGCACCAGCAGCAGTTCGTCGCGCGTGGCCCGTGGTGCGAGCAGCAGCTCGACGCCGCTGGTCGCGGGCCAGCGCTCGATGCGTTCCCGCAGCAGCCGGTACTTCGCCAGCGGGAAGCGGTGCTCGGGCGGCAGCGGGAACGTGAACGGATCGCTGTAGAAGACCTGCACGGCGGAGTCGGAGTATGCCGAGCCACGCCGGAGTCAGTTGCCGAGCACCGCGGACACCCGGTTGCTCAGCGTGATGCCGAGCGCATTGCTGAAATCGAGCACCGCGATCTGGCTCTCCAGCGCAGCCCCGAGCAGTGCACCGTTCTCCGGGATCGCGACCGGCAGCCGCGCGAGCCCACCACCATCGGCGATCACCAGCGGCGTATCCGCGTAGACCACTTCGAGCGCGCAGCCCGGCGCGCCGAGTGCCGTCAGGTCGACGAACGTCGAGCTGAAGCCCACCGCGAAGAACGCGAAGCCGCCGCTGCCGAGTCCGCTGCCCTGCAGCGTGAACGTGGTGCCGAGCACCGGCCGTTCGACGCGCAGCGGGGCACCCGCACCGAGGTTCGTCACCGGCAGGCCAAGCGTGCGCCCGCCGCAGCCGCCCGCCAGCACCGAAGCACGCCCGGCATCGCGGCGGTGGATGTCGAGGTAGTAGCGCCCCGCGATGCTGCCGACCCAGCCGCGCAAGCCGACCTGCCAGCTGCCCGCCGAGAGCCGCGCATCGATCGCGGCATCCCAAACGCCGAAGTTGCTGGCGTAGAACGGTCCCAGCACCAGGTTCGGCGGCGTGTTCGTGTCGAACACGTACAGGATCGGATCGTCCATGCGCGGCGTTTGCGGATGCACGGCCGTCGCGGCGACGCGCACCTGCACGAAGCTGTCGTTGGCCAGCGTGAAGCGGAAAAAGTCCCAGTCGCCGCTCGGCCCCGTCGTCGTGATCTGGCCGTTGCAGCGCGCCGGCAGCGTCACCACCGTCGCCGTGCCGCCGAGGCGCGGGTCGTTGCTCTCGGGCCCTTCGTTCTGGATCGGCGGCGTCGGCAGAGCCGTGGGCACACTGCAGCGCACGTCGAGCGCATAGCTGCCGGCGGTCACCGCGTTGGCGCCGCGCTCGACCGCGACATAGTAGGTGCCGGCCGCGAGTCCGTTGCCCTGCAGCTGCGAGTAGAAGCCGACGCCGACGCCATCGTCGTTGCTCAGCAGCGTTGCCCCCGTGCTGTCCAGCAGCGACACGAACGTGTCGCCGATCTGCGTGCCGAGCCCCGGTCCGGTCTCGATGCGCACGTCGCGCACGGCAGCCAGCGTGACGCGGTACCAGTCGACATCGCTCGCGTTCGCCAACGTGCCTGTGCCTTCCGCGCCGCAGGGCAGCAGCGTGGCGGTGGTCGTCGTGCTGTTCGGCTCCGCTGCTTCGGGAACCTGCTGTGCCAGCAGCGCAGCGGAGGACAACAGCACGGCGAGTGGGCGCAGCATGGGGCGCAGCAGGATAGCAGCCGCGGCGGGGCGGCCCACCCGTGTCACTTGCCGCGCGGACGCGCCCACAGGATGCGGCGGTCCGGATCGACCTGCGGCACCACGCTGCCGACCTTCAGCTCGCCCTTGCCACCGGGCATCGCGACCGTGTGGTCCTTGCCGTCGACGCGCACCGGGACCGCCAGCGGGAACGGCAGGTCCTTCGGCGTGACCCAGCGCAGCCGCAGCACGCCGTCCTGCACCTCGTGCTCGAGCCGCGGCAGTGCAGCCTGGCGCACGTAGACCTCGAAGAACCACGCGAGGTCCTCGCCGGCGATCTCGTTGCACAGCCGCACGAAGTCGTCGGTGTCGACGAAGCGCACCTGCGAGCCGTCGGTGGCCTTGGCCGCGGCTTCGGTCGGGTAGCAGAAGCGTCGCAGCGCCTGGAAGAACTTCTCGTCGCCGAGCTGCCAGCGCAGCGTGTGCAGCACCGCGCTGCCCTTGTAGTAGATGTCGTTGCCGCCGCCGCCCGTGAAGTAGATCTCGTGGCTGTTCTTGACCTCGCGCGGCGCGATCGGCGTGCGGTTCATCGTGCGGTAGCCGGCGACCTCCTTGTCGTAGCGGGCGCGGCCGAACTTCCGCTCGAGGTAGAGCGGCTGCATGTAGGTGCCGAAACCCTCGTGCAGCCACATGTCCTTCCAGTCGCGGCAGGTGACCAGGTTGCCCCACCACTCGTGCGCCAGTTCGTGGTTGTGCAGCCAGTCGTACGTCTCGTCCTTCCAGCCGTTGCCGTAGGCGATGATGGTCTGGTGCTCCATGCCGAGGTGCGGCGTCTCGACGACGCCGTACTTCTCGTGCCGGAACGGGTACGGGCCGAGCAGCTCTTCGAACACGTGCACGTGGTCGAGGAACTGGCCCATGCAGCGTTTCGCCCTGTCGGCGCTGCTCGGCAGCACGAAGAACTGCACCGGCATCTTGGTGCCGTCGATGCACGTGAAGGTGTCCTGCAGCTCGACGTACGGCGCGATGTTCAGTGCGAGGTTGTAGTTGGCGATCGGCGACGCCGTGCGCCAGTGGAACGTCGTGCGGTCCCCCTTGGTCACGGGCTTGCCCTGCAACGTGCCGTTGCTGGCGACGACGAGTGCCTTCGACACCGTGCAGTGCAGGTCGAAGCCGTCGGGCTTGTCGCTCGGATGGTCCTTGCACGGCCACCACAGGTCGGCTCCTTCGCCCTGGCAGCTGGTCGCGATCCACGGCTCGCCGGCGGGCGTCTTCGCCCACGTGAAGCCGCCGTCCCACGGCGGATTCTTGGCGACGCGCGGCGCACCGCCGTACTGGACCTGCACCGTGAACGGCGCGCCGATGGTGAGCGCCTTCGCTGGCCGCACGTGCAGCACGCCGTCCGTGCGTTCGTACGGCACGTCTTTGCCATCGAGCTGCACCGACTGCACCGCCAGCGCCACGTCGAGGTCGAGCTGCAGTTCGGGCTGTGCGGCCAACCACTTCGCGCGCATCGCCAGCGTGCCCTGGATGGTCTTCGCGGCCTCGTCGACGTCGATGTGCAGCGTGTAGTGCAGCACGTCGTAGCAGGCCTGCTCGGGGCGCAGCGGGCCGCCGGAGACGTTGCGCTGCTGGGCGGGCGCCGCCAGGGCGAGCCACAGCAGCATCGAACCGCCGCCGAAGCGGCACCAGGAAGCGGATCGCGTCATCGCGACGCGATGCTAGCGGCGCGACGGTCAGCCGAGAGCAGGTTCCATCGCCGTACTGGTGGCTTCGACGGGGCGCCGCTGCGCCAGCATCGTGCCGCTCTTGCGGCCCCACAGGATCGTCTCCTTGGCGAAGCGACCGAGCTCGCCACCGAAGTCCGGCTGCACGGCTTCGACGACCTGCGGCACCGCCTGCAGCGGCTGCGGCTCGGTCGAGAACAACGCCTCGAACCAGTCGTGCAGCGCATGCGTGAACCGCGCGCGGTTGTTCGCGCGCGCCGCTGGACGCGGGATCGCGAGGCTCTGGTAGCTCAGCACGTCGTCGAGTTCGGCGACGTCGATGGCAGCCCCGCGCCGCTCGAGGAACTCGAGCACCAGTTCGCGCAGCTCGGCATAGAAGCCATCGAAGTCACGTGACAGGCGCAGGAAGCTCGCCTCCTCCTCGTCCCAGTAGATCTCGCCGTACTCGGGCAGCACGCAGCCCCGGCCCTGGCCCGCCCGCAGGCGCTCGACCTTGGCGCGGAACGCGGCGAGCTCCGCGCTCCAGCGCGGGAAGTCCTCGGCCGCGAAGTCGCCGGCGGCCAGGAACTCGAGGAACTCCGAGTGCCGGACACCGAAGCGGTCGACCAGCCAGGCCATCACGAAGAAGCCGAGCTTCAGGCTGTGCATCGTCATCGTCACCCACGAGAAGACCAGCGCCCGCGCCCAGTCGGCCGGCGGCATCGCGTGCGAGCCGACGACGATCTCCTCCTCTTCGCCGACCCAATCCGGCGTGCGCAGGCGGCCGTGGATCTCGTTCAGTTCGATGACGCGCGTCTGCAGGCCGAAGCGCGCGATGTAGTCCGGATCGGCGAGGTCGGTGTTGGGGAACACCTGGCAGATGTACATGAACAGCTGGTTCTTCAGGCCCGAGCCGAGCACGCGGTCGACGCCTTCGGTCCAACTGCGGTACGACTCGCCGGGCAGGCCGAGGATCAGCTCGGTGTAGATGGGCACGCCGAGGTCGTTGAACTTGCGCTGCAGCTCGCGCGCGCATTCGAGCCGGATGTTGTCGCGCTTGATGTTCTTCTGCACCTCGGCGTCGACGCTCTGGTAGCTGATCGTGATGCCCTTCTCGAGCCCGTGCTCGTGGAACAGCTTGCCGATCGCGAAGATCTTCTCGTCGGTGTTCTTGCCGTAGCAGGTGCGGAACTTGTGCGGGAAGCCGGTGCGCTGCTTGCTCGCGACCAGGTGCTCGGCGATCTCCATGTCGCGGCGGTGCATGCCGAAGTTGCTGTCGGCGTTGAACACGTACTTGATCTTCTGCGCGGCCATCCAGTCGATCTCCGCCTTGACGCGGTCGATGCCGTGGAAGCGGTACTTGCGCGACATGCCGCCCTTGCCCCAGTAGCAGAAGGTGCACTGGAACGGGCAGCCGCGGTTGGTCTCGATGATCGCCTGGAACTGCAGGTCCGGATGCGCATGCATCACTTCCTCGTACAGGCCTTCGAGGTACGGCGACGGGTAGGCGTCGAGGTCCTTCACGAAGGCCTGGTCCAGGTGCGTGTGCCGGAACTCACCGGCCGGCGTGCGCCACGAGGTCCCGGGGATGTCGGCGAGGTCCACATCGCCGGTCCCGGTGGCCAAGGCCAACCGCTCCAGGATCTTGGTGAACGGCGACTCGCCTTCGCCGCGCACGGTCACGTCGATGAACGGGTGCTGCTGCAGGAAGCGATCGGGGTGGTGCGGCACGTTGGCCCCGCCGAACACCACGAGGCAGTCCGGGAAGCGCTGCTTGACGCGTTCGGCGACCCGCAGGCTCAGCTGCGCGTTCCACATCAGCGACGAGAACGCCGCGACCGCCGGGTTCTCGTAGCGATCGACGATGCGATCGATGCGGTCGTTGTGGAACAGGAACGGCGCCCATGCGAAGTGCTCGCGCACCACTTCCGACTGCTGCGCATTGGCGCGCAGCAGGCCCGACACCAGCGGCAGGTAGGTGGCGCCGTTCATCAGCAGGTTGAACTCGCCCAGGTAGACGTTGCGCTTGCTCTTCATGGTCATGCTCCGGTTCCTCTCCAGATCGCGGCAGAAGCACCACAACGCGCCAGCAGGCTGCGCCAGAACACGTCGTGGTTGTAGTAGGTCGTCGCGCGCCGATGCCCGGCCGCGGCGATCGCCGCGCGTTCGTCCTCGTGCGCGACGTAGTGTTGCAGCTTGGCGACCAGGTCCTCGTAGTCGCGGTACTCGACGTAGTCGCGGCCCGGCGTGAAGTGGTGCTGCACGTGGTGGTTGACGTCGCAGAACAGCAGCGCGCCACAGTGCACGATCTCGAACACGCGGCCCTTCAGCTGCCGCGCACTGTCCTTCGTCATCGCCAGCGAGATGCGCGAGCGCTGGTACAGCCGTGCGTACTCGGCCACGGGCAGGGCCCGGCCGCTGTCCGCGGCGCTGGTGCCGCACATCGTGACCTGCACGCGGGACTCCGCGCGCAGCCGGTCCACCATCGCCTTGCGCTGCGGCAGGTAGCGCACTTCGCCGACCAGGCTGACGTCGATGTCCCGCACGAGGCCCGGGTCGTGGAACCAGCGCGGGTTCTTCGGTGTGAACGCCGGCCAGCTGTTCGGCAGTTCGAAGTCGTTGCCGTCGAGCACGACGTTGACGTCGGCGGCGCGGTAGTAGTCGTCGCTGCGCGTGCTGATGCGCTTGTCGAGCCACATCACGACGACCCGGCTGCCGCGCGCGCGCAGTTGCTCGAGGAACGCCGGGCTCGGGTTGGCGCGACTGTGGTAGTGCAGCGTGAACACCACGACGTGCACGCCGCAGCCCGGCGGCGGCGACAACTCGTCGAGCGGCAACGGCCGCCCCTCGTGATGGCACTGGTCGTAGTGGACCACGTTGCTGGTGGCGAGGCCGGTCGCCGACAGCGTGCCGACCAGGTTGTCGAGGTTGATCGAGATCCCGGACGTGCCGTACGCGTGGGTGTAGCGCTCGATCAGGAACGTCACGTGCACGGCCGGCCGTGGCACCGCCACCAGCAGCACGGTGCCGTCGTCCATGGCGCAGTGCTGCACGTGATGGTCGGGCGACCAGCGCAGCAGTTGGTCCTGCACGTCGGCGAGCCCGCGCAGTTCGCCCGCCGGATCCAGCACGATGGCGATGGCACCACTGCCGCGCGGCACTTGGAAGATCGCGCTGCGCACGCTGTCCGCGGGCAGACCGCAGTCGGCGAACACGTAAAGGGCCGGTTCCGGCAACTGGTGGCGCAGGTCGGCCAACACGCGGCGCGGCTCACCCTGCAGCGAGCGTCCCGGCATGGCTGCGGCGAGCATCGCTGTGCCTTCCCGGCGCGGCTCGATCGTCGTGGTCGGCAAGCCCAGCGCCGCGAGCGACGACGCCAACGGCGCGGCCCCGGCCCCGACCACCACCACCGCCTGCAAGGCCCGTTCGGCGACCAGTGCTGCCAGCGGTGCCGCCGACGTCGCTTCGACGCGTGCGAGTTCGATCGCGCTCATCGCGGGCACCCCGCATCGACGTTGGCCAGCAGGAAGTCGACCAGCTCGTCCATCGTCGCGAGCAGCTCCATCGGGTTGCCCGGGTAGTCCCAGAACGGCCCGCGCACGCGCGCGTCGTGGCCGCAAAGCGCCTTGGGTTTCCAGCGGTTGGTCTCGGTCATCGTCAACGCGAACGGGTCGCGGGTCGTGCCGACGAGCACTTCGCAGCGTTCGCTGGCGCGGCTCCTCGCTGCCCACGACCACGCCGAGATGTCGCGCACGTTCGCCGCCTGGCAGGCCGTAGGCGCGGTGCACAGCAACGTGTGCTCGGGAAGGGCCCGGGCCAGGCGCCCCACGTCGTGCACGAACCAGCAGTCCTTGTCGACGCCGCGCGCGTTGTCGAGGTAGATCGCCAAGCCAAGGTCTTCAGCGGCGGGCGCGACGCTGGCGAAGTCCAGCATCGGTACGACGTCCAGTTCGCCGAGCGGCACGTGCACGGAGCGGCGTTCGCACTGCCGCTGGAAGTGCGCGACCATGTCGGGCCATTGGTAGTTCGGCAGCCGACTCGCGCCACCGAGCCAGATCGGGAACGCGACCGTCCCCGCGGGCGCAAGGCAAGCCAGGTCGACCGGCGAGCCATGGCGCGTGTTGGCGAACGGGCTCACCACGAGTTCCAGGTGCTTGCCGAGCCCCTGCCACAGGTCGAGGTCGTCTCGGCAGCACGCCACCGTCGCGGCGGTGCCGGCGTCGACGATCGCGCGCACCAACGCGCGGGCGAACAGCGCATCGGCACGCGGCCCGTTCTGGTACAGGAACAGCTTCACCAGGGGCCTCCCGACAGGTCGTGGCGTCGGAACAACGCCGTGCCGTGCACGCCATCGGTCGCGGGCTCGTAGGCGGCGAGCAGGAAGCCCTGCTCATCGCCGAGCACGGCGCGCAGGTAGCCCTGCACGTCCTGCGGCAGCGGGGCCCCGTCGTGGCGAGCTTCCGGCCAAAGCGTGATGCACAGGAAGTCGCAGTGGGCCAGCACGGCGGTGGCGCTGCGCAGGATGTCGAGTTCGCCCCCGGCGGCGTCGACGACGAGCAGGTTGTAGCGACGCGGATCGATGGCGCCTTCCGCCGCGAGCTTGTCGAGCGGGATCGCGTCGACCTGTGTCTCCACCACCCCACCCGCCAAGGGCCGCAGCCATGCGGCGCGCCCCGTGGCGGCTTCGCGCCACAACGGCCGCACACCGGAACGGGATGCCAGGGAGCGGCCGATCCGCTGCATCGGGCCTACCTGACCCGCTGCACCGCGGGCGTCCCCATCGACGGCGCACAGTTCGGTCACACCGAGGCGCTGCCACGTGGCCGCGTGGCGCCCGACCTGCAGTCCGACTTCGAGCACGCCGCGTACCGCGACCAGCAGATCCGGGTACTGCCAGAGCACGTGGCCGCGCGGCAGTTCCCGGCACAGTGCAGCACACCGGCGCAGCCGCACCTCCTGGCGCACCGACTCGAGCAACGCCCGGGCCCCGGCTTCATCGCGCAGCACGTTGACGAGTGCCGAGCCGGCGCAGGCGACCAGCGTCGGATCGAGGCCGATGCCGACGACACGGCGCAGCAGCGCGCCGCCGAGCCGCGGCTCCGAGCCGAACAGTTGCACGAGCCCGCAGGCGAGCAGCAGTTCCTTGCACCATGGCGCGGCTTCCACCGCCGCGACCAGCGCCGCCGGCACTTCCGGCTGGGCGGCGACGGCCGTCGCCACCAGCCTTGCCGCCGTCGCGGGATCGTTCGCGAGGCACGCCGCAGCACTGGCGAGCGGGGCCTGCACGGCCACCCAGGCACCGACACGCTGCCGCAGCTGGGCTTGATGTTCGGCGACCAGCACGACGTCGAAGCGATTGCCCTGCAGGTTGCGCAGCGAGAACGCCGGCCCCGCAGCAGGCACCGCGTAGCAGCGATCGGCATGGCTCCACAGCAGGAACCCGGCGAGCTCACCGAGCGGGCGCGGCAGGTCGGCGGCGCTGCGCGTGCCGAGGGCAGGCAGCGGCGCCATCTGCGTTGCCACCGTCTGCAGGTAGCTGTGGATGCACGACGCGTCGCCGTGCCGCAGCCAACGCTGGCCGTGTGGCACCAGCAGGTCCGCTTCCACGCGCAGCAGTAGTTCGCCCATGCCGCGATCGACGAGTTCGCCGCGCTCGTCCTGGTCGCGGTCGACGATCGCGACGATGCCGCCGGCGCGCACCCGGCCCGCGTGCTTCCGCCACAGTCCGGCAGTCGCGAGCGGATCGGCCGTGTCCAGCAGCAGCACGTCGAAGATGGCCGTGGCGTCATCCTGCGGCGCCAGCGTGCACACTTCGGCGCCGAGGCCATGCAACGACTCCGCCATGGCAGGCCGGGCCGTGTCGGTCACGTACACCACCAGCGGCCGCCGCATGCGCGCCATCACGTAGCCGAGCCACGCCTGCCACGTCGCCCGCGGCAGGTCGATCGCCGGCCGATACGCCCAGGGTCGCTGGGTGTCGGCGTAGCCGTGGCCCACCTCCGCATCGCGGAAGGCCACCGCATCGACCGTGCTCGCGAGTTGCGCCGGGTTCATCGCACCAGGAAGTGGCGGCCGCTGCGCACGCGTTCGCGCCAGAAGTCGAGCAGGTCCTGCATGGTCTGCTCGAACGGGATGCGCGGCGCCCAACCGGTGTGCTGCGTGAACTTGGTCGTGTCGGGGATCTGCAGGTCGGCGTCGATCGGCCGCAGCCGTTCCGGATCGGTCACCACCGCGATGTCGTCGCGCGTGCTCAGCGACAGCAGGTGCCGCAGCATGTCGCCGACCGTGCACGAGAACGTGCCACCGATGTTGTAGTAGGCCCCCGCGACCGGGTTCTTGGTGACCAGCAGGTGGTAGGCGCGGACCGCGTCGCGCACGTCGCTCCACGTGCGCATCGAGTCGAGGTTGCCGACCTTCAGCACCGGCTCGATGCGGCCTTCCTCGATCAAAGCGATCTGCTTGGCGAACGTCGACTCGGCGAACACGTCGCCGCGCCGCGGGCCGGTGTGCGTGAACATGCGCGTAGTCATCACGCACAGGCCGTAGGCCTCGGCGTAGAAGCGGCCGACGAGGTCGGTGCCGACCTTGCTGATCGCGTACGGCGACGCGGGATGGAACGGCGTTTCCTCGTCGATCGGCAGGTGTTCCTTGCCGACCCGGCCGAACACCTCGGAACTGGCGCAGACGTGGATGACGGGCCGTTGGCCGCTGCGGTGGATCGCGTCGAGCAGGCCGGCGGTGCCGAGGATGTTGGTCTGCAGCGTCTCGATCGGCGCCACGAAGCTCTGCTGCGGGTAGCTCTGCGCCGCGAGGTGGAACACGTAGTCGGGGCGCACCTGCTCGACGGCGCGGGCCAGCGAGCTGTGGTCGTTCAGGTCGCCGTAGACGAGGCCGATGCGGTCCTTCTTGTTGGCGCGGTCGAGCAGGTGGTCGACGTTGCTCAGGTCGTCGTTCCAGCGCAGCAGGCCGGTCAGTTCCCAGTCGGTCTCCGCCAGCAGGTGGTCGGCGAGGTGGCTGCCGACCATGCCGGTGAAGCCGGTGATCAGGCACCTAGGAGCACGTGGCATAGGCCCCCCTGCGGTCGCGTTCGCTGAGGATCGGGTCCGTGATCGGCCACGCAAACCCCCACTCCGGGTCGTCCCAACGCAGCGTGAACTGGCGGCCGTCGGCGAAGTGCGAACTCTGTTTGTACCAGTAGACCAATGGCCCCTGCAGCACGCAGATCGAGTTGCCGATGCCCGGCGGCAGCAGCAGCTGGTGGCGGTTGTCGCCGCTCAGCTCGAA
>CAMAUH010000090.1 GCA_945861365.1 Candidatus Kuenenia stuttgartensis | reverse complement strand
GGCAGCACGGCGAGGCCGCCGGCGATCAGCACGCGGCCGGTCGTCAGCGTCGTCGACGTGTGGAACGCGCGCGCTTCGAGCATGTTCGGGCCCGGCGTGAAGGCCATCGTCACCGGATCGAAGATCTCGGACGACGCGAGCAGGCCGGTCAGCAGCGACAGCGGGTTGGTCAGGTTGACGCTCGGGCTACCGCCGGTGACCAGCACGCGGCCGTTCGGCATCAGCGAGGCGCCGTGGGCAGCGCGCGGGCTGTTCATCGTCAGCGTGGTGGTCGTCTGGGTCGCCGGGTCGTACAGCGACGCGGTCGCGGTCGGCTGGCCGGTGGTCAGGTCGAGGCCGCCGGTGAACAGCACGCGGCCATCCGCGAGGCTCGTCGTCTGTGACAGCAGGCCGACCCCCAGGGACGCGCCGGCGAGCTCCCATTCTTCCGTGCGCGACTTGTAGCGCTGCGCGACGGGGCCGGAGCCGCCGATGAACAGCAGTTCGTTGTTCGCCGAAGGCGCCGCCGAGCCGCCGAGGATCGGCACCAACGGCTGGTTCAAGGCGTCCTTGAACGTGCGTGGCAGTTGCGGCGTCAGGCGCACCAGATTCGACACGCGGAAGGGGCCCGCACCGGCGACGGCCTGCAGCGAGATCGTCAGGCCTTCCCAGCTCGGGTCGAGCGGCAGCGTTGCGACCGCGGTGGCATTGCCGGTGCCGTTGGTCAGCCCGGCGAAGGTCGGGGCGTTGTAGGAGAACCAGGCGAAGGTGTCGGGGATGTCGAGCGTGATGCCGAGCGCCGGCAGCGGCGTCGACTGCTCGATCAGGTTGAACAGCACGACGTACGGTTCGTTCGCGTTGCCCTGCAGCGGGAACGAGACGTTGGCGCCGAGGCCACCGCCGACCTTGTCGAGCGAGAGATTCTGGGCGCTGGCGGTGGCGGCGAGGGCGGCCGCGAGGCCGAGGGTGAGGAACGAAGCGTGGGGTCCGACGTGCATCATGGAAGTATGGCTCCTTTTGCCCGCCCGTGACGGGCGGGGACAGGGCCTTGGCACGGAGTCGGGACCAGATCGCTTGCCGCCGTCTCGTTCCGGGGCAACTACGGCGTGATGGTGATCGGCGTCGGGTTGCTCAGGAACATGCGGAAGTTGTCGCCGCACAGCGCCTGGAACGCGTAGGTGCCGACCGCCGAGGGCGTGTTCGGGGCGGTGAATGGGTGCAGGAAAACGCCGGTCGGATCGGCGACTCCGACGCCGAACACCAGGAACTGGCTGATGTCGATCTCGACGCGGCCCCACGGCGCCAGCGGGAACGGCACGCCCATGCCGATCGAGAAGATCGAGATGCACAGGTCGCCGGGCTTCACCGCCTGCACACCGAGGTTCGTGGTCTGGCCGATCTGCACCGGCGAGATGGGATCGAACACTGGCGCGCGGAAGAACGCGGCGCCGCGCACGCTGATCGGGCTCGGCGACACCGTCGCGCTGTAGGCCAGCGACGATTCGCCGGCATCCATGGCGTCGCCGTCGTTGTTGAGGTCGATGCAGGCGGTCAGGCGGTCGGGCGAGTTGGAGTTCACCAGCAACACGACGCCATCGTCGCGCAGCACGACGTCCCACCAGTTCGCCACGGTGTCGTTGAAGAACAGCGTCGTCTCGGCGGCGTCGATGAAGCCGCTGTTGTCCGCGTCGCGACCGCGCCACACGTTGCGGTTGGTGTTGTGGTCGGTCACGTAGAAGTTGCCGAGCCAGTCGACCGCCAGGCTCCAGTAGAACGGGGTCGTCGAGAACGGCGGCGTCCAGAACAGCGTCACTTCGCCGACATCGTTGGCGTCGCCGTCGTTGTTGTTGTCCTGCAGCTTGTAGACGCCCTTCGTCGTCAGCGTGCTGGCGACGTCGGTGTAGTAGAGGTTCAGGTCCGGGCCGACGACGACCTTGGTCGGGATCGAGTTGCCGACGGCGCCAGCGCCGGTCGGGATCAGGCAGTAGACGAGCGACTCGCCGGCATCGTTGGCGTCGCCGTCGGCGTTCAGGTCCTCGAGCTTCAGGATGATGTCCTGACCGGACGTGCCCGCGTTCGACGACGCGACGAACAGCCGGCCGAGCGCGTCGACCGTGATGCCCTGC
Source organism: Candidatus Kuenenia stuttgartensis (assembly GCA_945861365.1). Taxonomy (GTDB): domain Bacteria; phylum Planctomycetota; class UBA1135; order UBA1135; family UBA2386; genus UBA2386. Next base: position 9,150 of record CAMAUH010000090.1, on the reverse strand, counting down.
GCCGACGCCATGATGATGCCGTTGGCGTTGGTGATCGAGTTGAAGAAGACGCGGTACTCACCGGGATCGTTGGCATCGCCGTCGGCATTCTGGTCGCGCAGGGCCAGCACGATGTCGATCGTCGAATCGGCGATGTAGGTGGTGCCGTTCGGGGTGGTGACGACACACGTCGGGTTGGTCAGCGTGACGCCGCCCGGGGTCAGGTCCGAGTAGAACGTGATGACCTCGCCGGGGTCGTTGTAGTCGCCGTCCTGGTTCTGGTCGGACAGGCGCCAGACGCCGTCGAAGGTGCTGTCGACGACGTTCAGGTCGAACGTGCGCGTGTAGGGCAGCGCGGGGGGGATCTGCGCGATGGCCAGTGGGGCCAACGTCAGGGCGCTGGCGAGCAGCAGGAGCTTGTTGAGATTCATTCTCGATAACCTAGTGGGCGGGGGAAGGAGCGTCCAGGGCACGCCGACGCCATTGTTCAGCGCGCCTTCCACTTCGCCAGTAGCTCGACTTCCCGCTCGGCCGTCATGCCGGCGCTCCACTTGCCGTTGCCGCGGCCGTCTTTCACCCAGGCCGCGGTGTCACGGATGGTTTCGGCGATCGGTCGATAGCGAGCGCCCGCGGCGAGCGAACGGCGATTGTCGCTGTGGCCGTTCTTCGCCGTCGGCGTCCAGCAGCCCATCTCGCCCCAGGGGGAGACGTTGTTGGCTTCGAGGAAGGCGTCGTCGACCCAGGTGAACGAGCAGCCGTGGTTCAGCGTGCCCTTGCCGGTGTGCAGGAACTCGGCCGTCGAGATGCGGCCGTCGAAGCCGACCGCGTTGAAGGCGCCGACGACCTTGTTCTCGATCGTGTGCACGATCCACTCGCCGAGGTCGCGCACGTCCAGGAACTGCAGGTCGTTGTCGGGCGCGCCGGGCGCCAGGCACTCGCCACCGCGCAGGAACCGCGCCGGCCAGTAGGTGAAGCGGTCGGTGGGGTCGCCGGGGCCGACGATGTAGCCGGGGCGGATGCGGGTCGCCTTGCCAGGGAACGCCGCCTCGACCGCGTCCTCGCAGTAGCGCTTCAGCGCGCCGTAGTTCTCGTAGTTCTTGCCGATCTCCAGCGTGTACTTGTCCGCGCACTCGCACAGCGGGCTCTGTTCGTCGACCGGGGAAGCGTCCTGCTCGAGCGTCTTGTAGACGCTGATCGAGCTGATGTAGACGTACTGGCCGACGTTGCCGGCCAGCACCTTGCACATGTCCTCGACCTCGCCGGTGAAGTAGGCGCTGGTGTCGACGACGGCGTCCCATTTGCGGTTCTCGAGGGACTTCAGGTCCTGTGGCTCGGCCTTCGGGTTCTTCGGGTTCGGCCGGCGGCGCTGGCCGCGCAGCTGCTCGACGTCCTTGAACAGTTCCGGGTTGGTGCGGCCGCGGTTGAACAGCGTGAACTCGTGGCCGCGGGCCCGGCCGGCATTGACGACGGCGGGGCCGAGGAAGCCGGTGCCACCGAGCACCAGGATGCGCAGCTTGCGGGCGCTGGCCGGCACCGGCAGCCGGGCCGCGAGGGCCGCGGCAGAGGTCGAAGCGAGGAACGTGCGGCGGGTCAGCGGCGTGGGCATGGCGCGCTCTACGCGATACCAGCGGCGCACGCGAGTACGTGGCGACGATGTCCGTGACTGCACCGCTGCGCGGCCAGGGTGGGGACCGTAGGATCCCGCACCCCGATGAGTGCACCGAAGTACCACCTGACCAGCTACGGCTGCCAGATGAACAAGCTCGACAGCGAGCTGGTCGAGAGCAAGTTGCGGCAGCGCGGCTACGTCGCCGCCGCCGCCGAAGCGGACGCCGACGTGGTGCTGATCAACACCTGCTCGGTGCGCCAGCACGCCGAGGACCGCGTCTGGAGCAAGCTCGGCAAGCTGCGCGTGCGCAAGCGCACCGAACCGCAGCTGGTGGTCGGCGTGCTCGGTTGCATGGCGCAAGAGCACAAGCGCTACCTGCTGTCGCGCATGCCGCACGTCGACCTGGTGGTCGGACCGTCGGCGTTCGGCGACATCGACGACACCGTCGAGCAGGCCCGCAGCAAGAACGGCCAGATCGCCGCCGAGCGCGAACCGGCGCGCACCAAGCACGAGGTCGCCGGCGCTGGTGTGCTGAGCGTCGACCTCGGCGTCTCCGGCGACCGCATCGTGCGCGACGTGCGGGTGCGGCCGCACCGTTCGCAGGCGTTCGTGTCGGTGATGCGCGGCTGCAACATGCCGTGCACGTACTGCATCGTGCCGACCACGCGCGGCGACGAGGTGTCGCGGCCGATCGCCGACCTGGTCGAGGAGACGCAGCGGCTGTGCGACGACGGCGTCACCGAGATCACCCTGCTCGGCCAGACCGTCAACGCCTATGGCCGCGACCTGACCGGCCAGGACGCGACGCTGGCGAAGCTGCTGCGCGCGCTGCATGCGATCCCGTCGCTGCGGCGGCTCGCGTTCATCACGTCGCACCCGAACTTCCTGAACCAGGAACTGATCGACGCGCTGGCCGAGCTGCCGAAGGTCGCGCGCTACCTGCACCTGCCGGCGCAGTCGGGCAGCAACGCGGTGCTGAAGGCGATGCGGCGCGGCTACACGACCGAGCGCTACCTGCTGCGCATCGATCAGCTGCGCGCGAAGGCGCCGGACATCGAGCTGCACAGCGACTTCATCGTCGGCTATCCGGGCGAGACGGCCGCCGATTTCGAGGCGACGGTCGCGTTCGTGAAGCAGGTCGGCTTCGCGCAGAGCTACGTGTTCAAGTACTCGCCGCGGCCGGGCACGCTCGCCGCCGAGCTGCCCGACGACGTGCCGGAGCCGGAGAAGGAACGCCGCAACGCGGTGCTGCTGGCGGTGCAGGAAGAACTGACGTTGGCGAAGAACCAGGCGCTGGTCGGCCAGACCGTCGAGGTGCTGGTCGAAGGCGACAGCAAGGTGGCCGGCCGCTTCTCGGGCCGCACGGCGCACCACCGCCTCGTGCACTTCGCCGCCAGCGATCGCGAGCTGATCGGCCAGTACGTGCCGGTGCGCGTCACCGAAGCGCTGGCGCATTCGTGCCTCGGTGAACTGCTGGCGCACGACGCGGCGCAGGAAGGCCGCAACGATCCCGCCGAGGCCAGCGCGTGAACCTCGACACCCTGATGCAGGACGCGCTCGACCTGGCGCAGCTCGGTCGCTGCGAGGTGGAACCCAACCCGCGCGTCGGCTGCCTGCTGCTGCGCGATGGTGAGGTCGTGGCGCGCGGCCACCACGAGTACTTCGGCGGTCGCCACGCCGAGGCGATGGCGCTGGCGCAAGCGGCCGCCGCCGGCGTGAAGCCGGACACCGCGATCGTGACGCTGGAGCCGTGCTGCACGGAGAAGGGCCAGGACGGCAAGAAGACCGCCCCCTGCGCGCAGGCCCTGGTCGCTGCCGGCATCCGCCGCGTCGTCATCGGCGCGCTCGATCCCGACCCGCGCCACCGCCGCAAGGGCATCGAAGTGCTCGAAGCCGCCGGCATCGAGGTGCTCGACGGCGTCGGCGCGTCGCAGTGCGATGCGCTGTATGCGCCGTTCCGCCGCGCGCTGGCGCTGCAGCGGCCGTGGATGCTGTGCAAGTGGGCGATGACCCTCGACGGCAAGACCGCGGCGCCGACCGGCGAAGCGCGCTGGATCAGCGGCCCCGAAGCGCGCAAGAAGACGCATGAACTGCGCGCGCGCTGCGATGGCGTGATGGTGGGCTTCCGCACCGCGCAGATCGACGATCCGGAACTGACGGTGCGCCACGTCGAAGGCAAGCAGCCGGTTCGCATCGTGGTCGACCCGCTCGGCGAGATCGACGACGACAGCAACCTGGTGCGCACCGCGAAGAAGGCGCCGACGTGGCTGCTGGCGTCGGAGGATGTCGACCCACTGCGCAGCGGCCGGCTCGCCGACCTCGGCGTCACGGTGATCCACGTGCCGACCGCCGAAGGGCCGCGGCGCCTGCACCTCGGCCACGCGTTCGCGGAACTGAAACGGCGCGGCCTGCGGCGCGTGCTGGTCGAAGGCGGCGGCGGGCTGGTCGCGCAGATGTTCGCGTGGAACGCGGTCGACCAGGTGCTCGCGTTCGTGGCGCCGAAGGTGATCGGCGGCCGCTTCGCGCCGACGCCGGTAGCCGGGGAAGGCCGGCCGTTCATGGCCGAAGCGTGGCGGCTGCAGGACGTGCGCTACGAGGTGTTCGGCCAGGATCTGGCGATCTCGGGGTTCGTCGGCTGAAGGCTGGCGGCGGCCGTCACGGCCGCGCGGTCTGTCCGCTGCGCGTCACCGCGGTGACTTCGGCCGTCTGCACTCCGTCCGGCAACGCGCAGCGGCCGAGCTTCGCGTCGACGATGCGGTGCGTGCGCCAGCCCTTCGCATCGCGCACCTGTACGACGACGAACTGCGCATCGGCACCGACCTGCCAGCGCACCTGCTTGTCCTTGCCTTCGCCCTCGACGTGCGCGACCGGTGCCTTGGGCTTGCCCGCGCCGAGCCATGGCATCGCCGGGGCCAGCACCGGTTCGCGGTACAACCGATCGCGTAGCGCGCCGCTGACGTGTGGCGCGTCCTTGCGCAGCGAGCGGAAGCTGTAGTGGATGTGGCCCGGTTCGCGTTCGGCCTTGCGCAGCAGCCCGAGCACGTCGGTCAGCTCCTCGGCGCGGAAGCCCTTGTCCCTCGGCAACATCTTGTAGGTACCGAGGCCCGGCCAGATCGCCCGCTTCTGCGGGTTGACCGAATGCCACCACGACAGCAGCACCGGGAAGCTCTGCGGCGTCTGGTCGATCGGCCAGTACAGCTGCGGCGCCAGGTAGTCGAGCCAGCCTTCGCGCAGCCACTTCACGACGTCGGCGGCGAGGTCCTCGTACTGGTCGACGCCGGCCTGGATGCCCTTCGGCAGCCCCGGCCGGGCGATGCCGAACGGGCTGATGCCGACCTGCACCCACGGCTTCTCCTTGTGCACGAGCTCGTACATCTGCTCCATGAAGGAGTCGACGTTCTGCCGCCGCCACGCCGAGCGCGCGAGCTTGCCGCCGGACTTCTGGTACTTGGCGAAGCTGCCGCCGTCGGCGAACTGCTTGCCCTCGGGGTACGGATAGAAGTAGTCGTCGAGGTGCACGCCATCGACGTCGTAGCGCCGCACCACGTCCTGGATCGTCGCCAGCGACCACTTCACCGCGAGCGGTTCGCCGGGATCCATCCACTGGTAGTCGCCGTGTTGCACGACCAGCTGCGGCGCCTTCTGCGTGACATGGCTCGCCGCCGGTTTGCCCTTCGCCGCCTTGTGCCAGCAGCGGAACGGGTTGAACCACGCGTGCAGCTGGATGCCGTCGCGGTGGCAGCGTTCGATCACGTAGGCGAGCGGATCGAAGTCGCCGTCCGGGGCCTTGCCCTGTGCGCCGGTCAGCCACTCGGACCACGGTTCGAGCGACGACTTGTAGAACGCGTCGGCGGCGGGCCGCACCTGGAAGACGAGTGCGTTCAGCTTCAACTCGACCGCGCGCGCGACGATCGCGTCGAGTTCGTCGCGCAGCGCGCTCTGCGGCAAGCCGGGACGGCTCGGGAAGTCGATGTTGTCGACCGTCGCCACCCAGGCGCCGCGGAACTCGCGCGCCAGCGGCGGCGGCGCGGCCCGGTCCTGGGCGGGTCCCGGGGTCGAGCAGGCGAACAACAGCAAGGCGGAACACAGCGACGCGCGCGTTGGCTTCATCAGTCTGGCTCGGAAGTCCCCGTAGCATGCCGGCCTCGCGGCGCTTGACCAGCACGCGCTCGCCGGTGCGCAGCGGGGAGCCGCGGCGCGGCGAAGGCGGGCGACGTTCCGCGAGTCGGCGCGGTGGTCAGGAACGGCATGCAGGTCGGTGGCATCGCAGCTACCTTGCGTGGCCGCGCCGAATAGTTCGGCGCCTCGCACGAACTCGCCACGATGCCCTCGCTTCGCCCCCTCGTCCTGTCGCTGCTCGCCGCGTCCCTCGCAGCCCAGAACGAACGGCCGCCCGAAGCATTCCAGATTGCCGTCGGCCTGCAGCAGCGGGGCCTGCACGACGAAGCGGCGCGGCACTTCGCCGACTTCGTCAAGGCGCAGCCCGGGCACGCGCTGGCGGCGGAAGCCTGCTACCGGCTCGGCCTCGCCCGCATCGAGGGCAAGCAGGTCGACGAAGCGGTGGCCGCACTGCAGCAGGCGCTGCAGAAGGGGGGCGAGGGCTTCAAGCTGCGGCCCGAGTGCCGCTACCGCCTCGGCAACCTGTTCGAGCAGCAGGGCAAGCATGCGGACGCGTGCCAGCAGTTCGCGGCGATGGCGTCCGAGGTCGCAGCCGACCACTACCTGCTGGCGGCGGCGCGTTATGGCGAGGGCGAGGCGTGGCGCGAGCAGAAGGACGACGCCAAGGCGGCCCTGGCGTTCGCGGCCGCGGCCGAGGCGGCGACCGGCGAGCGCGCCAACTACAAGTTCCCGGCGCTGTACCAGCTCGGCTTCGCGCAGTCGCGCAGCGGCCAGCAGGCCGAAGCCGCGGCGTCGTTCGCGCTGGCGGCGCAGGCGGCGGGCGACGACGGCCAGAAGGGCGAGTGCTTCTACCTGAGTGGCGACGCGCTGCTGCGCCTGAAGGAGTTCGATGCCGCGGAACGTGCGCTGAAGCGCGCCGTCAAGCTCGGTGGCGAGTTCGGTGACGACGCTGCCTACGGGCTCGGCTTCGTCGCCCTCGGGCGCGGCGACCGCAAGGCGGCGGTGGCGGCGTTCGGCGGCGTGCTCGAGCGCTTCGCCGCTTCCCCGCTGGCGGCCAGTGCGCGGCTCGAACGCGGCCGGGCGCTGTACCAGGACCAGCAGGCAGCGAAGGCGCAAGAGGAGCTGCAGCCGCTGCTCGCCGAAGGCGTGCCCGAAGCCGTGCGCGCGCAGGCGCAGGAGCTGCTCGGCTTGTGCGCGTTGGCGACCGGGGCTGGCGAAGAGGCGGTGCTGGCGCTGCAGAAGGCGCTGGCGAACGCGGCGCCGGCGGATCGGCCGCGGCTGTCGTTCGCGCTCGGCGAAGCGTTGGCCAACACCAACCGCCATCAGGAAGCGATCGCGGCCTACGCGGCGGTGCCGAAGGACGCACCGGCCGAACTGCGCGGCGACGCGCTGTACGGCGAGTGCTTCGCGCTGCACGCGCTCGGCCAGCACCAGGAGTCGATCGTGCGCGCGCAGGCGTTGCTGGCGCTGCAACCGCCGCATCGGTTGGCTGGCGATGCGCAGCTGGCGCTGGCGGAGAACCAGTTCGCGCTGCAGCAGTACGAAGCCGCCGACGCGGCCTATGCGGCACTCGGCGAGCAGTCGCCGCACGCCGGCACGGCGGCCTGGAAGCGCGCGTGGTGCACCTACCTGCGCGGCGACAAGGCGGCCGCGGCGACGCGCTTTGGCCAGGTCGCGGCGACCAAGGATTCACCGCACGCCGAGGAAGCGCTGTCGATGCAGGCGCTGGCGTCGCTGGAAGGCGGTGAGGCCGATGCGGCGCTGCAACTCGCCGACCGCTACCGCGCGCGGTTCAAGGATGGCGCCTTCGTCGATCGCACCGAACGCACAGCCGCGCGCGTGCTGCGGCAGAAGGGCGACTTCGCCGGGGCGCAGCAGCGCCTGGCCCGCGCCGCGGCGGTCAGCAAGCAGCGTGGCGATGCATCGCTGCAAGGCGACCTGCTCGAACAGGCGGAACTGGCCTACCAGCAGGGCGACTACAAGGCCGCGGACGCCGCGTTCGCGCAGTTGGTGGCCGCTCCGGACGCGACGGGCGCCCGCGCGCTCGCCGGCCGCGCCTGGTGCGCGTTCGAACTCGGCGACGATGCCGCGTGCCGGCAGGCGCTGGTGGCGGCGAAGCAGCATCCGGCGGTGGCCGGTGAACTGGCCGGCGTGCTCGAACTCGAATCGGCGCTGGCGCATCGGCAGAAGGACTGGCCGGCGGCGATCGCCGCGGCGCAGCAGTTCGCGCAGCAATGCGCGCAATCGCCGAAGCTGCCGGCACTGCAGTACGCGCTCGGCACGGCGCAGGCGCGCGCCGGCGATGCCAAGGCGGCGCGCACGACGCTCGCGGCGTTGGCGCAGCAAGGCGGCTACGAACGCATGGACCGCGTGCAGTACGAACTCGGCTGGGCTTGCCGCCGGCAGGGCGACGAGCCGGCCGCGCTGGCCGCGTTCGCGCTGGTGGCGAAGAGCGACGATGCGGAGCTGGCCGGCGAGGCGAAGCTGCATCTCGGCGTCGCGGCGCTGGACGGCAAGGATCTCGCGCAGGCCCAGGTGCTGCTCGCCGCGGTGACCGGCAGCCAGCAGGCGCGCGCGTTCTATCGCCTCGCGTTCGCCGAGTTCGAGGCCGCCGGTGCCGATGGCAAGCAGCTCGGGCCGTGCCGCGATCGCTTCCTGCAGGTCGCCGCGATGCCCGGCGAACTGGCGCTCGAAGCGCGCTACATGGCTGCCGAATGCTGCCATCGCCTCGGCGATCCACGCGGCGCCTGTGAGCACGGCCAGCAGCTGCTGCAGCAGGACCCGCAGCATGCGCGCGCGCAGCGCACGCGGCTGCTGCTCGGCGAATGCGCGGTGGCGGCCAACCAGCCGAAGCTCGCGGTGCCAGCGCTGGAGCAGTTCCTGCGCGGCGAGGGCCAGGAGCGCACCGACCTCGCGCGCGCGAACCTGTGGCTCGGGCGCGCGCGCATGGCCTTGCAGGACCACGCCGCCGCCGAAGCGAACCTGCAGAAGGTCACCGAGCTCAGCGACGGCGAACTCGCGGCCGAGGCGCAGTTCCGCATCGGTGAGAACCGCGCGGCGCATGGCGATCTGCGCGGCGCCGCCGACGCGTTCGTCAAGCTGCCGATCCTGTACGGCCAGCCCGAGTGGGTGCGGCGCGGCCTGCTGCAGGCGGGGCTGACCTACGAGCGGCTGCAGCAGCCGGACAAGGCGCAGCGCTTCTTCCGCGAGCTGCTCGACAAGCACCAGGACAGCGCCGAAGCGAAGACCGCTGGCGAACACGTGCGGCCCAACTGAGACGACCCCGATGACGATGCACGCATTCCAGGAGCCCGCGGCCGCGACCATCGCGACCGTCGGCGAGTTCTTCACCGCCGGCGGCATGCTGATGTGGCCGATCCTCGGTTGCTCGGTGGTCGTCGCCGGCCTCGCGCTCGAGCGCTACCTGAGCCTGCGCCGTGCGC
>CAMAUH010000089.1 GCA_945861365.1 Candidatus Kuenenia stuttgartensis | reverse complement strand
GCGTTGTTGACCAGCACGTCGAGGCCGCCGATCGCCTTCGCGGCGCGATCGACCGCCTTGCCGATGCCGCGCCGATCGCTGACGTCGCCGACGACGACTTCGGCGAGGCCGCCCGCGGCGCGCAACCGCGCGGCCAGCGCCTGCAGCGGTCGCTCCTGCCGACCCAGCAGCACCACGGCGGCGCCGGCGCGAGCCAGCACGGTCGCGATGCCGGCGCCGATGCCGGAGCCACCGCCGGTGACCAGGCACCGCTTGCCGACCAGGTCCGATGCGGATGCGGGAACGACGCCGACCTTGCGCTTGCTTGCCATGCGATGGAGTGTGTGCAGCCGATCATGCCTGCCCGCTCCGTTGCCGTCATCCTCGCACTCGCCCTGCCCATCGGCGGCAGTGCCGCGTGCCGCAGCGAATCGACGCTGCCGCCAGCGATCGCGGCGTACCGCGCCAGCTTCGCCGAGGCGGTCGGCACCGGGTTCACGACCACGCTGCCGCGCACGCAGCTGTCGCGGCGACTGCAGGGCTGCCGCGTACTGTGGCTCGGCGACCACCACCGCAGTTCGCGCCTGCACGCGCTGCAGCAAGAGCTGCTGCGCGAACTCGCCGAGCAGAAGGTGCCGATGGTGCTCGCACTCGAGGCGATCGGGCAGCAGGACGAACCGGATGTCGTCGCGTTCCTGCGCGGCGAGATGGAGATGAACGAACTGCGCACGCGCGTGCGACGCCGTTGGCCCGGCTCGTGGCTCGACGACCGCGAACTCGACCCGTGGCACTACCAGGGCCTGCTCAGCTTCGGCAAGCGCACGGCGACCCCGGTGCTGGCGCTCGAGCCGACGCCGCGGCTGCCGATCGACCGGCGCGACGCGCACATCGCCACCGCCGTGCAGGCCGCGGCCCATGCCTACCCGGACCGCCTCGTCGTCGTCGTCGTCGGCCAGGCCCACCTGATCGGCGAAGGCGACCTGATCGCCCGCACCGGCCTGCCGAACTTCGCCATCGGCGGCGAAGTGCCGGCGACGCTCGCCGGCAGCGCCCCCTCGTCGCGCCAGCGCGGCGACCTGCTCGCCAGCGACGGCGGCCTGTGGTGGTTCAGCGACCTGCTGTAGCGGTCGGCTGCGCGCGCTTGGCCAACTGCTCGAGCACGTCGAGCGCCGCGACGCGGTAGGCCTCGGCGAGCGTCGGGAAGTTGAAGATCTTCTCGGCGAACATCTGCACGGTCGAATCGGTCATCATCGCCATCTGTGCCAGGTGCACGAGTTCGGTGGCGCCTTCGCCGACGATCTGGCACCCGAGCACGCGCAGCGTGTCGGCAGCGACCACGAGCTTCAGCATGCCGTCGGGCGTGCCGGCGATCTGGCCGCGTGCCAGCTCGGCGAAGAACGAGCGACCGACCAGCACCGCCTGCCCCTGCTTCTCCGCCTCGGCGGCGGACACCCCCACGGTCGAGATCTCGGGCAGCGTGTAGATGCCGGCCGGGATCAGGTCCTGCCGCGCCGGGACCGGCAGCTGCAGCGCCGCGCGCATGGCGCGACGGCCTTGCTCCATCGACGCCGACGCCAGCGACGGCGGCCCGATCACGTCCCCGACGGCGAAGATGTGCGGCACCTTGGTGCGGCAATCGGCATCGACCGGGATCTGGCCACGGTCGTTGATCGCCAGCCCCGCGGCACCGATCGCCAGATCCTCGATGTTGGCGACGCGGCCGAGCGCGCACAGCAGCTTCTCGGACTTCACGGTCCAACCGTTGGCCAGCGTCGTGACGACGGCGTCGACGCCGTTCCACTGCACACTGGCGACCTTCGCGTTGCCGACGAACACGCAACCGGGGTGCACTTCGAACGACTCGACGAAGCGGGCGATGATCTCCGGATCGACGAACGCCAGCGGGCGATCGGCCTTGTCGATCATCGTCACCTGCACGCCGAGCGCCGCGAAGATCGTCGCGTACTCCGACGCGATGACGCCGCTGCCGAGCACCGTCAGCGACTTCGGCAGGTAGGCCATGCTGAGGATCGAGTCGCTGTCGTACACGTACTCGTGGTCGACCGGGATGTCGTTCGGCGTGCGCGGCCGCGAGCCCGTGGCGATGACGATCGTGTCGCCGTGCAGCAGGCGTTCCTGGCCGTGCACACCCTGCACCGCGATCGTGTTCGCGTCGAGGAAGCGCGCGCGCCCGTGCACCTGCTCGATGCCGAGCTGCTCCATCGTGCGCTTCTGGCAGTCGCCGTGCGCGTTGACGACGGTCTGCATGCGTTCCATCAGGCTCGCCAGCTGCAGGTCCGGCGGCATCTCGATCTTCACGTGGCGACCCAGGCGCGAACGCAGTTGCGACAGGTGCAGCGCCGTCTCGCGCAGCGTCTTGCTGGGGATGGTCCCGCGGTGCACGCAGGAGCCGCCGATGCCGACCTCGCGCTCGATCAGGCACACGGAGCGACCGGCCTTCACCGCCTGGATCGCCGCGTTCTGGCCAGCGGGCCCGCTGCCGATGACGACGACATCGCGGTGCTCGTGGGCGCGGGTCATTGCATGCCCTCCGCGACCAGCAGCGCACGGTCCTTCATCTTCAACAGCGCGTCGAGCTGGTCCGGGTAGAGGTTGAGCCCCACCAGCACCGTGTGCTGCCGGATCTGCTCCTCGGCCAGCGGCGTCGCCAGGATCGACGGCAACACGTGGTAGGCCAGCGCGTCGGCGAGGTGCACCGTCATCGCCATGTCGGCGAAGTTCTTGGCCAAGGCCACGTCGTGGTGGCAGACGATCGCTTCCGCGACCTGGTCCGGCAGCTTCCACTCCTTCGCCAGCAGCGCGCCGGCCGGGATGTGCTGTTGCTCGAGGGCCTCCAGCAGGTCGGCGATCGGCAGGCCGAGTTCGTTCTTGCCGAGCACCTTGTCGACGTTGTTGACGAGCACCGCCTTGCCGACGTCGTGCAGCAGCCCGCACAGGAACGCGATCTCGACGTTGCGGCGCCGCAGCCGCGCGATCTCCTTGGTGTAGAAGCCGGTCAAGATCGAGTGCTTCCACAGCGAAGCGAGCAGTTCCGCGCAGGCCTTGTTGGCGAACATGCGCCCGCGCACCGAAACGGCCATCGCGATCTCGGTGATCAGCTGCATGCCGAGGCGGCTGACCGCCTGCTGCAGCGATGCGCACGCCACCTGCCCCGCGTAGGCCGCCGAATTGGCGACGCGCAGCACGTTCGACGCGATGGTCTGGTCGCGATGGATCACCGCTGACAGCTTCGCCGCATCGGTCGACTCCGACTGGCAGAGCGCCATCACCTCCGACGCCGTGCCGGGCATCGGAGGCAGCTCGATCTTGCGATCGGCGATCTGCCGAGCGAACACCCGCGAGAGGTCCGAAACACCAGTGGCCATCGCGCTGTCTATCGGCTTCCGCAAGGCCACGGATGAGCGGCGCAGGCAGCCCCCACGGCATGGGCCGCGAACGCGGTTCGCGAACACCCGACCACGTGCTGCATCGCTGGCCACCGGCGCTCGCCAAGAAGCCGGCAAGCCGAGCCGTGCCACGTGCCGATGCGTGGCTGTGCAACGCCTCCGCATCGACATCGCCGCGAACGGCGCCGTGGCCACGGCGCTGGTCGCCGCGGGGCCAGCGTTCCACCGCGCGGAGGTCCTGGCGGCGCTGCAGGCGGCCGGGGTCGTGCACGGCATCGACCAGGCCGCGATCGACGCGATGGTGCTGGCGGCGGCCGATCCGAAGCACACCGGCAAGCATCCGCTGGCCAACGGCACCGCGAAGGTCGACGGCGAGGACGGGCGCGTCGAACTGTTGCAGGTGCTCGGACCGACCGCGGGGCGCGTCGGTGAAGGCGACGGCATCGACTTCCGCGAACGCGACCTGCTGATGCCCGTACTCACCGGCACCCAACTGGCCCGCCTGGTCCCACCATCACCCGGCCAGGATGGCCGCGACGTGCGCGGGCGCACGCAGCCGGCGAAACCGGGCAAGCCAGCGCGCCTGCAGACCGGCCCGGGCGTCCAGGTCGACGGGGAGCGGCTGCTGGCGGCCTGCGACGGCGTGCGTTCGTGGACGCCGCCGCGCCTCGACGTGGTGACGGCGACCGTGCATGCCGCCGATGTCGACTACAAGTCCGGCAACCTGCGCACCGAGGGTTCGCTGTCGGTGCGCGGCGACGTGCAGCAGGGCTTCACGGTGACCGCCGCACACGACCTCGTGGTGCAGGGCTCGGTGTTCGACGCCACGGTGACCGCGGGCGGCAACGTCCACATCGACGGCGCCGCGGCCGGTCCGCACTGCCGCATCGAGACGACCGGCGACCTCGCCTGCCACCACGCCACCGGGCCGACGCTGATCGCCGGCGGCACGATCGCGTTCGGCGATGCCGCGACGCACTGCCAGGCGCGCGCCACCGCGATCGTGGCGCAGTCCGGCCGCGGCACCGTCGTCGGCGGCGAGCTGCGGGCGAAGGAACGCATCGCCGTGCGCACCGCCGGCAACGGCAACGGGGCTCGCACCACGCTGGTGGTCGGCGACACCACCGCCGCCGCGGCAGCGTTCCTGCGCACCTACCACGCCGACCTGCGGCTGTCGCAGCGAGCCATGCTGCAGGGCCGCACCAGCGGGCCGAACGCCGGCAAGGCGCTGCGCACGGCCGTGCGCCTCGCCGATCCGATCACCAAGGAAGTGCTCGCGCTGCGCGAGCAGGCGCGCGTGGCGTTGCTCGCCGCCTCGCTCGACGTCAGCGAAGTGCTGCACGCCGGCGTGCACGTCGTGTTCGGCGAGCACCGCGTGCCGATCGAGACGCCGCGCCGCGCAGTGCGCCTGCGCTGGAACGAACAGGACCAGACCATCGCCGAGGAACCGCTGCCATGACCACCGACCTTCACCGGATGCGCGCGCGCGAGATCATGCACAAGGAAGTGCAGTGGACCACCGCCCACGAGAACCTGCGCGCGGCGGCGCGGCGCATGCAGCAGCATGGCATCCGCGCGCTGCTGGTCGCCGGCAACGAACCGGACGACCTGCCGGGCATCGTCACCAGCCGCGACATCGTCAACCTGCTCGGCACGCAGGACCCCGCGGTGTTGTCGCAGCTGCTGGTCGGCGACGTGATGACGCGCCCTGCCATCTGTGTCCCGGCGCAGACCAACGTGCGCGACTGCATCAACCTGATGCGCATGAGCGGCGTGCGCCGCATGCCGGTCGTCGACGGCACCACGGTGGTCGGCGTGCTGAGCGCCAGCGACGTGTTCGCCGCCGCACTGCGCGACGGCTGAAGCGCGCGCTCAGGCGCTGCCGCCGCCGAGCGGATCGCGCGGCGCCTGCGTCCACGGCGGGGTGTTCGCGAGCTGCTCGAGCGCCTGCTCGGCCGTCGTCGCCACGGTCCACAGGCCGCGGAAATGCGGCTGGATGAAGCCCTCGGCGAACCCGCGTTCGAGCATCTGCAGCAGCGGCTGCCAGTAGCCGCCGACGTCGAGCACGACCACCGGCTTGCGATGGAAGCCCAGTTGCTTGAACGACAGGATCTCGAGCAGTTCCTCCAGCGTGCCCAAGCCCCCGGGCAATGCTACGAACGCGTCGCCGCCTTCATCCAGCCCGCGCTTGCGCGTGCGCATGTCCTGCACGGTGGCCATCTCGTGCGCCTGCTCGCAGTGCACGTTCTTGTCGACGAACTGCTGCAGGATGACGCCGAGCGTGCGGCCGCCGCGCTGGCGCGCGCCGCGCGAACACGCGCCCATCAACCCGAACCGGCCGCCGCCCCACACGAGCTCCCAGCCGCGCGCAGCGATGCCCGCACCGAGCGCTTCCGCCACCGGCGCGTAGTGCGCCGGGATGCGATCGCTGGACGACGCATAGACCGTGACGCGGAACGGACGCGCGCCGCCGGTGGTCACAGGCGGTTGCCCTTGGCGAGCCAGCGATCCAGCAGCAGCAGCCCCACCATCGACTGGCCATCGCCGATCGGCTGCGACAGCAGGCGCTCGCGCGCGTCGGCCAACGGCAGGCGGTGCACGGTGATGCGCTCGCTCGGCTCCAGTTCCTGCCCGACCTCCTCGAGATCGCGCGCGAGGAAGAAGTGGCACACCTCGTTCGACACGCCCTTGTACGGCGCGAAGCGGCCGAGCTCGGTCCACGTGCGCGCGCGCAGGCCCGCTTCCTCGTGCAGCTCGCTCTGCGCCACCGCCAGCGGTTCGTCGCCGGCGCGCATGCCACCGATCGGGAACTCCCACAGGTCGCGTCCCAGCACGTAGCGATGCACGTGCACCAGCACCGTCGAGCCGTCCGCGAACACCGGGATCGCGGCGCAACTGCCGGGCATGTCGATGAAGTAGTAGGTGCCCTCGCTGCCGTCGGTCTGCACGTAGCGATCGCGGCAGTAGCGATGCCACGGGTTGTCGACCAGCACCTCGTGCTGCAGGCGCGTGAAGGGCTCGCGAGCGCTCATCGGTTGCCGATCGAGAAGTAGACCTGGTCGCGATCGTCGGTTTCCTGGTAGCGCCACGGCCAACCGACGTCGATCGCGACCGGGATGTTGAGGCCCGGGATCTCGATGCGCAGACCGATGCCGGACGCGGCGCGCAGCTGCCGGAACGTGCTGTCGTTGATGTCGGTGCCGAGCAGGCCGAAGTCGTTGAACAGCACCCAACGCAGCAGTTCCTGGTCGCGCACGCCACCTTCGACGCGCGTCGCCACCAGCGGGAACGACATCTCGATCGTGCCGGTCCACTGCGCCTCGCCGCCGAGCGGGCGACCGAACTGCTTGGGACCCGCGCGCCGGAAACCGAACCCGCGCAGGTTGTAGGCGCCCATGTAGAAGCGCTCGGTCAGGAACACGCTGTCGCTGTCGCCGAACGCGTTGGCGACACCGAAGAACTGGGCGAGGTGCAGCACGGTGCGGTGGCCGCGCTCGTTCTCGGTGACGGGCGCGTACCAGTCGGCACGGTGCGTCAGCTTGGTGAAGTCGGCACCGCCGCCGAACGGGCCACCCACCACTTCGCCGGTCAGCGTGAAGTCGTAGCCCTCGGTCGGCCGCACGAAGTCGTCGACCTCGCGAAGGTGGGCGCTGAGGCTCACGCCACGCAGCTCGGTATGGCCTTCGGCCGCGTAAGCCAGCGACGTCGCATCCGCGGCCAGGTTGCGCACCTTGACGCCGTCCTCGCGCACCGACAAGCCGAGGCTGAAGTTCTGCGTGAAGTAGCGGCTCAGGCCGACCGACGCACCGAGCGTGTCCGACGTGTAGCCGTCGGGCAGTGGCCGGATGATGCGGCGGCCGCTGACGCGCAGCTCGTAGGTGTCGAAGTGCATGCCGAACACGTCCGGCTCGACCCAGGTCGCCTGGTACTGGCTGACGCGGTTACCGGGAGCGAGGAACAACTGCAGCGTCTGGCCGCCGCCGTGGAACGCCTCGTTGTCGAGGATCTCGCCGATCGCGGTGATCGGGTTCAGGCTGCTCGGCGGGTTCCAGAGATCGAAGTTGCGCTTGTTGAACGTGACGTTGGCCGCGAAACCCTGGCCCGTGCTGATGCCGACGCCCCAGCGCAGCTCGCCGGTCGAGCCGTCCTGCACGTCGAGGCCGATGTCGACGAGATCGGGCTGGTTCGGCACCGGCTCGAGCTGCAGCCGCGGGCCGCGCTGCGTCTGTGCATCCTGGAAGTAGCGCGTCTGCTCCAGCGACCGCAGGCCGCGCTTGACCTCGACCATGTCGATGCGATCGCCGGGCAGCACGCGCACGCGCCGGCGGATCACCGCGTCGCGCGTGAAGCGGTTGCCGCGGATGACCAGGTCGCGCAGGCGCTTGGGCACGCCTTCGCTGACCTGGTAGACGATGTCGACCGTGGCGTCGGCGCCGTAGATCTCGAGTGGATCGAAGACGCGGCAGCTCTGCGCGACGTTCTTCGGGAAGTTCCACGGCGGGTGGCCGCGCTTGCCGTAGTAGTCGAGGATCGCCTGCACGTCGCGCTGCAGGTGGTCGTGGTCGTAGTACTCGCCCGGCACGACCTTCAGTTCCTTCTCGATCTCCGCGATCGGATGCAGCGGCGGCGCCCCAAGCGCCTGCCGGCTCTCGGTGACGTGCGCGACCTTGATCGAACGGATGCGGTAGCGCGGCCCCTCGACGATGACGAACGTCAGGTCGGCGGTCTTGCGGTCGGGCCGGAACAGCACCTCGCCGAGGTCGACGGTGGCGTCGAGGAAACCGCGGCCGCGGTAGAAGCTGCGCAGGCGGTCGAGGTCCTCCTCGAGCACTTCGCGGCTGAACGCGGCGCCGTTGATGATGCCGCGCGCCGGCGTGCTCGCCATGCGCGAGTCCTTGATCATGTAGGTGTCCGGCCCCAGCAGGCCGAACAGCGCATCGGCGGCGAACGCGTGGTTGCCGACGAAGGTCAGCGTGCCGATCGTGACCTTCGGCCCTTCGTCGATCAGGAACTTCAGACGCCGCCGCGGCCCGTTCGCACCCACCGGCTCCGTCTCGCCGGGCAGCGGCTCCAACGCCGGCTGCTCCTGCAGCGTGATGCTGCACGTGGTGTAGCCATCGCGGCCGTAGCGCGCCTTCAGCACCTTGCGCATCGCTTCGGCCTCGGTGCGCGTGACCTGCCGGTCGGGCGTCAGGCCGAGCAGCCCATCGATCGCCTTCTGGTCGAGGTTCTCGTTGCCGACGAACTCGACGCCGTCGTAGACCTCGACCTCGAGTTCGACCAGGAACGTCACCAGCACTTCGCCATCGACCGCGCGCGCGTAGGCCTGCGCGACGATGCGGCGTTCCTTCCACAGCGTCGAACAGTCCGCCGACACCTTGCGGGCCTCGAACGGCTGACCGACGCGCGTCTCCAGGCTGCGCACGAACGACTCGGTGGCGGCGGCCTCCCACAGCGACGGCTGCGTGCCCGAACGACCGGCCTTGCCGACCTGGATCGCCCGCACGGGCTTGCCCTGCAGCGCCTCGACCGCGGCATCGACGACGACGTCGGGGCCGAGGGAGGTCGCCACGCGCGCGCCCGGATCCTGGATCGTCCGCGCCGGCTCGGGGGCTGGCGCCTGCGGGTCCGGCGGCTGCGGAACCTGCGCGCGCAGCGGCGCCGTCACCGTCGCGACGGCGCAACAGAGCGCCGCCAGCATCACCGCACGGGCGTCACTGCATCGGTTCTGCCCTGCGCGTGTAGTTCTCAAAACGCATGTACTCGCGGAAGAAGCGCAACACGACCTCACCCGTCGGTCCGTTGCGCTGTTTGGCGATGATGATCTGTGCCAGCCCGGCGTTCTCTTCGGTCGCTTTGTAGTAGTCGTCGCGGTGCAGCAGGATGATGACGTCGGCGTCCTGCTCGATGGCGCCTGACCCACGCAGGTCGCTCATGCGCGGCCGGTGATCATCGCGGTTCTCGACGTCGCGATTCAACTGCGACAACGCGATCACGGGAACCGAAAGTTCGCGCGCGATGCTCTTCAGGCCGCGCGAGATCGCCGAGATCTCCTGCTGGCGGCTCTCGAACCGGCCGCCGCCGGTCATCAGCTGCAGGTAGTCCACGACCACCATGCCGATCTTGTGCTTCTGCTTCAGACGCCGGCACTTCGCCCGCAACTGCGTGATGGAGATGCCCGGCGTGTCGTCGACGTAGATCGGCGTCTCGTACAGCTTGGCCGCCTCTTCCTGCAGCCGCTTGTACTGCAGGTCGGTGATACGCCCCTTGCGCATCGCCGAGCCGTCGATCTGCGACCGGCAGCACAGCATGTTCTGGATGACCTGCTGGTTCGACATTTCGAGCGAGAAGAACGCGATGGCGGCGCCGGTGTTGGCCGCGCGCTCGGTCAGGTTCAGCGCGAACGTCGTCTTTCCCATCGACGGACGCGCCGCGATGATGATCAGTTCGCCCGGCTGCAGGCCGCCGGTCATGTCGTCGAAGTCGTAGTAGTCGGTGCCAAGGCCGGTCAGGCGGCCTTCCCGCTCCCGCAACCGGTCGATGCGCTCGAAGGTCGACTGCAGCACGTCGGCGATGCTGACCGCGTCGCCGCTCTTGTCCATGCGCGAGATCTCGAAGATCTGGCGCTCCGCCTCGTCGAGCAGTTCCTTGGCGTCGAGTTCGTTGTCGTAGGCGCGCCGGGCCACGTCCAGGCAGGTCTCCAGCAGGCGGCGCTGGATCGCCTTCTCGCGCACGATGTCGGCGTGGTAGCCGACACCCGCCGCGGTCACGACGCCCTCCATCAGGTCCAACAGCTGCTCGTGGCCGCCCGCTTCCTCCAACCGGCCGCTGCGCGACAGTTCCTCGCCGACGACGATCGGGTCGGTGGCGTGGCGGCCGTTGTACGTCGAGACCAGCGCCGTGAAGATCAGCTGGTGCCGAGGCAGGTAGAAGTCCTCGGGCTTCAGGAAGGCCACGTCCGCGACCGCATCCGGGTGCAGCAGCAGCGCGCCGAGCACGGAGCGCTCTGCTTCGAGATTCTGGGGCACGCCCCGCCCATCGAAGGTCTGTTTGAAGTCGACCATGTTGCAACCGCCGGACGCGCTCCCTTACCGGGTCACCGCGGTGACGCAAGACGGCAACACGTGGACAACCTGTTGAGAACCGTGGAACGAATGGGGACCACGGCCCGATCCAGCGGCAGCCGAGCCCACCGCGCAGAACCCCAGGAATCGCGCGCCGGACTCAGGAAATGACGCGGCCGCTCGCGGTATCGCCATCGAGCGCGATGATGCCGCGCGCCGCCAGCGCCGCGAGCACGTCACATGCGAGCGGATAGTCGATGCGCAACTTGCGCTGCAGCAGCGACACGCTGGCGCGCCCGGTGCTGCTGACGACGTCGATCGCATCCTGCAGCAGCACCTCGTCGAGGCCGCCGCCGAACAGGCTCTGTTGCCGGGCCGGCTCCTCGCTCGGCGCCCGTTCGATGGTCACCGCCGGCAGGATCTCCGGCCGCGATTCCGGCCGCGGGATGGTCACCGTGGGCTCCACCGCGAACGGCGCCTCGACCGGCGACACCAGCTCGGCCGGCCCGGCCGCTTGGACTTCGTTCGCCGCGTCGACCGCGGCCAGCACCTCGGCACTGGCCTTTGTGTCGCCGACGACCTCGGGCTCGGCAGCCGACCACGGCGCGACCTGGGTCGGCTCGATCACGAACACCTCGTCGCCCGACACCGGCTCGCTTGGCACCGCGAACTCGGACGCCGACGGGATGACAAAGTCCTCCGGGACTTCGGCAGTCGCTTCCGCAGCCGCCTCCGGAACCGTGCCCACCGACTCCAGCGGCATCGACGGCATCGGCCACGCTTCTTCGGTCGCCTCGGCGGGGCTCGGCGCGACAGGCGGCGCCTCCGCCTCGGCGCGTGCGGCCTCGCGCCGCGCCGCGCGTTCCGCCGCCCGTTCGGCATAGGAACGGCGCAGCA
>CAMAUH010000088.1 GCA_945861365.1 Candidatus Kuenenia stuttgartensis | reverse complement strand
CGCCGACGTGGCTCGTGTAGTGCGCGTCGGCGGGCTGTTCGCCGAGCACGATGACCCGGCAGGCGCGGGCGAGTGCGCGTTGGCGGGCGGCTGCGCTCGGCGCCGCGGCTTCGGTGATCAGCACGATGGCGGCCGGATTGCTGGTTTCGGTGCCGTCCAACGCGGCGCCGAGGTCCTCGGTCCTGTCGACCGACTTGCTGATCACGGCGGTGCCCTGGTGGCGGTTGGCCTTCCGGTTCAGGTCGGCCAGCACGGCGCGGCACCAGGCGGACGATCCGTCGGCGATGCAGACGATCTGCAGCAGTGCGTCGGTGGCGGGCGCCGGGTGCTGTCGGCGCAGGACCTCGAGCGCGAGATCGCCGGGGGCCGGCACGCGCGCGCCATCGGCAGCGAGGTTGGCCTTGGTGAACCAGCGCACGCCGAGTGCGAAGTGGTTGTGCACTTCGACGCGTCGACCGGCCATGGCGGCGAGGGCCAGGCCCGCGTCGCCGCATTCGACCGCGTGTTCGGCCGTGGCATCGAACGTGCCGTCGGCGACCAGCGTGCGGGCTTCGCCGGACGGCACGTTGGCGACCACCAGCTTGACCCGGGCCCGCTGCTCGGCGGACAGCGAAGCCAGCGCGGCGCGCCCGAGCCCGAGCGAGTGGGCGAACACGACGTTGGCCTTGCCGTGCCGGTCCAGCAGGGCGCCGAGTTCCTTGGCGTCGGTGGCTTGCGCGAGAAGCTCGGCATTGCCGCCGGGGCTCCGTGCGACGTTCGAGTCGCCGCAGGCGCCGAGCAGCGAGCAGAGCAGGAGCGTGCGGAGCGGCAGGCGCATCGTGCGGATGATGCGGACTGTCGCCGATGCGCGCCAGCCGTGCCGCGGCTTGCCGTTCATGCGGAGCCGGCCGCCGCGAAGTGCGCGAGGAACGCTTCCGCCACCGCCGCCGGCGCCAGCTTGCTCGGCCGCAGGTCCCGGGTCAGCTGGCCGTACGGCTGCACCGACGGCACGCCGAAGTACAGCTCGGGGATCGGTTCGCTCGGCGCATCGGCGACCCACTCGGCGCCATCGTGCGCGGGTTCGAGCGCAGCAAGGCGCTTCGCCAGCGGCCGCAGGTCGAGGCGCGGCGGGGCCCGGAAGGTGACCAGTTCGAACCAGCTCTCGGTGCGGTCGTGGTAGCGGTAGCGCGTGCCGTCGCCGTCTTGCTGCACGTGCAGCACGCGGAACGCGCCGGCGAGCGTGTTCAGCGTCATGCGGTGGCGCGGCCCGCGGCTGGTCAGCACCGAAAACTGGGCGTGCGCATGGTGCCGCCGTTCCAGTGCGCCGCGCAGCCCGGCATCGAGCTCGTGCTGCACGCACGCCATCTCGTCGGCGTACAGCGCCGCGAACTGGCCTGCCCCGTCCACCACCGAACGCGCGTGGTCGAGCAGCCACTGGTAGCGGCGCAACGCGAGGTCGTCCGGGTCGTCGATGCCGCGGAACGTCGCGGCGACGGGCGATTCGGGTTGCGCGATGCGCGCGACGATGCGGTCGATGGCGAAGCCGCGCCACGTCTGCCACGTGCCGAAATCGCCGGTCGCGGCGGCGGCCAGCAGCACTTCTTCACGGGCGAACGCGAAGTCGGGCTGCAGCAGCGCCAGCAGCGAGCCGAAACCGTCGGTGTCGTAGTGGTCGTTGACGACGAGGTCGACGCCGGCGAGGAACGCCTCCCGCTCCAGGGCATCCGCTCGGGCGCAGCGCAGCGCGATGCCGGTGCTGAGATCCGCCTTCCACTGCGGCGGCGTGCGGTTGCCCGGCCAATGCGACAGGTTCGGTCCGGAAGGCGTCATGCCATCGACCGACAGGTGTGGGCGCGGCTCGCCTTGACGGCCAGCGAAACCGAGGGTCAGCGGGGACGGGGTGGGGAAGTGCATGCGGCGGACTTGGGCTCGGAAGCGCACCGTCCTACATCCAACCTGCGAGCGGTTCGAGCGCACGCCGGCCTTCGGGCCGCGCGCGGCGCCTGGATCGCGACGAGAGAGCGAAGAGTGGCTCGGCCGCCGGGGTGTTCCCGGCGGCCGTTTTTCGTTCCGGGTGTGGTGATGCAGGCGTCGAGAACAGGCTTGCAAAGCCTCGGCTGCTGGCTAGCATCCCCGGCCCCCAATGGCGTGGGGACGTAGCTCAATTGGTTAGAGTACCGGACTGTCGATCCGGTGGTTGCGGGTTCGACCCCCGTCGTCCTCGCCAGTCAGAACCCCGCAGAACAGCCTGCAAAGGGCCGTTCGGCGGGGTTCTTCGTTTTCCCGGGGTGCCTTGCCGGGGCCGCGCTCCGGATCCGTCGGCCGGACCGGGCTTTCCGGTGCGTCGCCGCGGCGGCTGGCGCCCCTAGCTGCCGAGCTCAGCCGCGACCGCGTTCGCGATCTCGACCGCCCTCTTGGTCAGCGCCTTGCGGTTGTCGCCCGGCTTGGCCTTCAGGGTCACGCCGATGGCGTGCGTCCATTTGCCGTCCTTCTTCAGGACCGGCACGGTGATGTCGCAGGCACCAGCCTCTTCGAGCACGACCGGTTTGCCCGTTTGCATCGCGGTGAGGTCCTCCTTGTCAGAGGGCTTGCCGATCCGGGGGCCGTCGGTGCTCGCGAGCACGGTGCAGGTCTCGTCGCTGCCCATGGCATGCACGGTGAGCCGGGCGATGCTCAGGTTCTCGCTCGCGACCTTCTCGACGGCGGTCTGCGCGGGGCCCGGGGGGCTCGCGGGCACCAGACTGCATGCGCCGAGGCCGAGCAGCAGGAACAGCGGGAACAGGGCGGTACGCGCAGGCATCGCGGTCTCCTCGGGCGAATCGGGACCGCGCGAGACTAGCGCGGCGTGGCTGGCGCAGCCACCTGCGCGGTCGTGTGGTTCGCGTCGCCGGCGAGCCGCAGCGCCGCGGCGAGCAGCACCGTCGGCAGCAGTTCGATCAGCAGGCGATCGAAGGTCGTCTGCACGTGCCATTGCACCGCCACGGTCGTCGTCGCGTAGACCAGCATCGCCACCGGCAGCAGCAGCAGCGCCGGCCACGGCGTCAGCGGGCGCGGCCAACCGCGCGGCAGCAGCACCAGCAGTGCGCCGAGCAGCAGCGGTCCGGCGACCGGGCTGTGGCGCAGGGCGAAGTCCGCGACCTGTTCGCACACCGCGATGCCGCGCAGCAGCAGCATGTGCGGGTCGTGCAGCAGCACCGGCAGCGCCTCCATGCGCGTCTGTTGCACGTGCGCGCGCAGCAGCGTGAACGGCACCAACACGGCGATCGCCGGCCCGCAGCGCAGCGCGTTCCAGCGCCGGTCCGCGCGCCACAGCACGTCGAAGGCGAAGTGTGCGCCGACGGCGAGCAGCACCACCGTGCCTTCTTCCTTCAGGGACGCGGCGCCGATCGCCGCGGCGATGGCGATGCGGTGGCCTTCGGGAGCACTGGTGCGGCGGGCGAGGCCGATCGCCGCCAGCAGGGCGGCGCCGCCGATCGCGCAGTCGGCCATGCCGGCACCGGCATGCCGCGCGACGTCCGGCGCCAGCACGAACAGTGCGGCGGCCGCGAGGCCGAGGCCGGTCCGGCCGACGCTGCGCGCGAACGACACCATCGCCAGCGCCGTCAGCCACGCCCACGCCATCGCCAGGCTCGCCATCGCCTGCGGCGTCGGTGGGCCGAACACGCAGCCGAGCACGGTCAGCCACGCCATCCCGCGCGGGTAGGGCTGGTTGGTGTGCGTCAGGGTCAGCCGGGTCGGATCGGGTAGCTCGCCGTTCCAGGCCTCGAGCACCTTCGGCCACCACATCAGCATCGCGTCGTGGTACAGCGGCGGCGAGGTCGCCGCGTGCAGCCAGGGCGCCGCCGTGAGCAGCGTCAAAGCGATGGCGATGCCGAAGTCGCGGCCGCGGAGCTGGCGCAGTTCCCGGCGGGCGTGCAAGGCGATGCCGAGCCCGGCGGCGCTCCAGGCGAGGCCCAGCACGGCGTTGCGCGGCAAGCCGAGCAGGAACAGGTTGGGCAGCACCGCCGCCAGCGCGCACATGCCGACCAGGGTCGTCACGGCCAGGCCGAGGCGAGGGGCCGGCTCCGCGCTGCGGCCGCGCACCAGCAGGCCGACACCGGTCGCGACGAGCAGCGTCGTCGCCGCGACGGCGAGTGGCACGAGGTCGCTCATCGGGCTCCGACCCGCCGCAGTTCGGCGATCGGCGTGCGCAGCAGCAGTTCGCCGCCTGGCACTGGCTCGGTCGCGGCCCGGGTGCCCGCTGCGAGATCGATGCACAGGCTGCCGGCCGGCAGTCCGGTCGGCGTCGCGGTGACGGTGGTGTCGCCGAGCAGGAACTGCAGGTGCGTGGCCAGCGACTGCTGTTCGCTGCGGATCGCCGGATCGATGGCGATCGCCAGCGTTTGGTTCGCTGCGCGGTGCGTGCGAAGTGCGCCGACGAGATCGCACAGGCCGGTGCCGTAGCTGCGTTCGAGCGCGACGAGCGGGTCTCCGGCCGCCTGCGGCATCAGCGGCACCGAATCGCGTTCCGACCAGCGCAGTGCAGCGACGATCGCGATCGCGGCCACCAGCGCGCCGCGAGCCAGCGTCTGGATGCGCGGCGAACGCACCCGGAAGATCGCGGCCGCCATCGCCAACGGCAGCACGACGAACAGTGCGAACGGCAAGGCGGCGGCGAGCAGCTGCTGGTCGATGGGGAACGGCGCGATCACCCTCTTCTCGGGGTCGCGCGTCAGCAGCAGTGCGTCGCTGAGCGCCAGGCTCGTCTTGCCGTCGATCGCTTCGGACGTGACCGCTTGCAGCACCAAGGGCTCCTGGATCGCGGCCAGCCACGCCGCCGGGATCGGACCGCTCAGCTCGCCGCCCACCAACACGCCGAGCAGCAAGGTGCCTGCCCCCTGTCGGGCCAGCTCCGGTTCGATCTGCGATGGGCAGCGTTGGCCGAACAGGCCCGCATGCACGGCGTCGGCGCCGCGCCACGCCCGATTCGCGACGACAGCGACCTGCAGGCCATCCTTGCCACGCACGGTGATGGTGGCGCTGCCGTCATCGCGCTGCGTCAACAGCAACCGCGTCGCCGGTTCTTGGTGCCCGCAAGCCGTCGCGAGCAGCGGCAGCAGGCACGCGGCGAGGCGATGCTGCAGCGTCCGGCGCGTTCGCGTGCGCATGGTCAGTGCTTCAGCGCCAGCTCGATCGCGTCGAGCTTGTAGCGGCTGATCAGGTCGTACCACTCGCGCGTGCTGATCGTGCGGGCCTTCGACAACCGGTGGCGTTCGCGCAGCATGCGCGGCAACCGCCACAGCGCGGCGCAGTACGCGTGCAGCAGGATCCAGCTCAACTGGAACAGCGAGTACTCCTTCACGAAGTCGCTCGACAGGCCGCGGCCGGTCGCCGCCGCGTAGCCCTGCATCAGGTAGCGGTTCATCGTGAACAGCGGGCTCGTGAACAGGATGAAGCGCGGCAGCAGCTTGATCGCGTTCCAGATGCGGTTGCGCTCGACGTGCCAGGCCTTGAACTTCGAGTAGTTGCCGGCGGTCGCCGACTTGTGGTGGCGCACGACCGAGTCGGGCACGTACCAGCACTTCCAGCCCATCAGCTGCGCGCGCATGCCGAGGTCGAGGTCTTCGAGATAGCAGAAGTAGATCTCGTCGAACGCGCCGACCTGGTCGAGCATCGTGCGGCGGTACGCGCAGGCGCAGCCGTGTGCGGCGAGCACCATCTCGGGCCGGTCGTACTGGCCGAGGTCCTTCTCCTGCCAGCCGCGCGGCCGGCAGACGCCGTCGGGGTAGAGCAGCAGCCCCGCGGAGTCGAACACGTTCGGTTCCTCGAGGCGCATGACGCGGCAGGCGAGGTGGCCGACGTCGGGCTTGTCGGCGACGAAGGCCATCAGCCGCTCGATCGCGTCCGGCGCCGCCACCGCGTCGTTGTTGAGCAGGAACACCCATTCGCCGGTCGCGATCGCGAAGGCCTGGTTGTTGCCGCGCGCGAAGCCCTCGTTGCGGGCGTTGCGGATCACGCGCAGGCGATCGCCGAAACGCGCGATCGCCGCATCGAGGCTGCCGTCCTTGCTGCCGTTGTCGACCACGATGACCTCGAGGTCCGCCCACGTCTGCGCGAACAGTGACGCGAGGCTGTCGGTGAGCATCTGGCCGCCATTCCAGTTGACGACGATGGCGGTGACGCGGGCCGGTTGGGGCATTGGGCGGGGCGAGGGTCGCGAAGGGTACAACCGGCTGTGGAGAGCGGCAATTGCGCACGCCGTTCCCCATTCCTAGCATCGATCGCATCGATGGCCACTTGCCCCGTTTGCCGCGGCGAACGCACTCGCCCGCACTGGGCCGACCTGCCGGATCGCCTGTTCCGCGCCACCAGCGCCCGCTTCACGCTGCACCGCTGTGACGACTGCCGCACGCTGTTCGTGTGGCCGGTGCCATCGATGGCCGAACTGGCGACGTTCTACCCCGAGTCGTACTGGATCGGGCCGTCGGATGCCGAGCGCGATACCGAGGCGCGCGCGCAGGGTGGCCTGCTCGAGACCTATCGCCGGTTCGTGCTGCGCGATCACGTGCGCTTCGTCGCGCGGGTGCTGGCCGACCAGCGGCGCGCCGGCATGCAGGTGGCGATGGTCGACATCGGTTGCGGGGACGGTTCGTTCCTGGAGGCGCTCGGCGAGCCTTCGGCGATGGGCATGGACCTGTCGAAGCCGGCGCTGCGCGCGGTCGAGCGGCGCGGCTTCAAGGCGGTGCACGGCACGCTGGACGCTTGTCCGCTGCCGCCCGCCAGCTTCTCGCTGGTGACGGCGTTCCACTTCCTCGAGCACGTGCGGCCGATCGAGCCGGTGCTCGACGGCATGCGCAAGCTGCTCGTGCCCGGCGGGGAGATCGTCGTGCAGGTGCCCAACGCCGCGAGCCTGCAGGCCAAACTGCTCGGCAGGAAGTGGGGTGGCTACGACGTGCCGCGCCATCTGGTCAACTACACCGCGGCGACGTTGCGCGCGACGCTGGAGCGCTGCGGGTTCACCGTCGTCGCCGAGAACCACCATTGCCTGCGCGACAACCCGACCACGCTGGCGAACAGCCTGGTGCCGTCGCTGTATCCGCCGAGCCGGTTGTCGCGGCGGAACGGTCCCGACGGCATCGGCGGCGCGTTCGCGAACCTCGCCTATCTGGCGGTGACGCTGGCCAGCATGCCGCTGTGCATCGTCGAGAGCCTGCTGGGCCGCGGCGCGTCGGTGATGTTGCGCGCCAAGCCGCGCTGAGAGCCCGAGAGAGAATGATGGTGCGGGCTCTCAGGTCGCCTTCCGTGGCCGCATGCGCGGCCACGCAGGGTTCGAGAAACCGATCGTCTCTCGAACTCTGACAGCGACGGTCAGAGCTTCTTCTTCTTCTTGCGCCGCTTCTGCGGCTCCGAGACCGAGCCTTCCGGCGTCGATTCGGGCTGCTTCATCGTCATCTCGAGCAGCGCCTGCTGGCTGCGCAGCGGGATCTCGCCGTCGGCGCGCACGATGCGTTCGCTCTTGCCGTTGGGCAGCACGCGCCGCGCCTTGACGTTGTCGTTCAAGGCCATGCCGAGCACTTCGTCGATCACGCGCTTCTTCAGCTCGGGGTCGAGCACCGGCGCCGCGACTTCGACGCGCCGGTCGAGGTTGCGCACCATCCAGTCGGCCGACGACAGGTAGACGAGCGGGTTGCCGCCGTTCTCGAAGTAGTAGACGCGGCTGTGCTCGAGGAAGCGGTCGATGATCGCCTTGACGGTGATGTTCTCGCTGAGCCCGGGCACGCCCGGGCGCAGGCAGCAGACGCTGCGCACGCACAGCTGGATCTTCACGCCGGCGCGCGATGCCTCGTACAGCGTGGTGATGATCTGCGGGTCGGCGAGGTTGTTCAGCTTCGCGCGGATCGAGGCGGGCTTGCCGGCCTTCTTGTTGTCGATCTCGGTGCGGATCAGCGCCAGCAGCTTGTCGCGCAGCGTGAACGGTGCGACCAGCAGGTGCTCCATCTGCGGCACGCGCGTGTAGCCGGTGATCATGTTGAACGTCTCGGCGACCTCCTCGCCGAGATCCTGGCGCGCGGTCAGGATGCCGATGTCGGTGTAGAAGCGCGCGGTCGTCGGGTTGTAGTTGCCGGTGCCGAGGTGGCAGTAGCGACGGATGGTGCCGTCCTCTTCGCGGCGCACGACCAGCGTGCACTTCGCGTGCGTCTTCATGCCGACGATGCCGTAGACGACGTGCACGCCGGCCTGCTCCATGCGGCGCGCCCACAGGATGTTCGCTTCCTCGTCGAAGCGGGCCTTCAGCTCGACGATCGCGGTGACCTGCTTCTTCTGCTGCGCGGCTTCGATCAGCGCTTCGACCATCAGGTTCTTGCTGCCGGCGCGGTAGATCGTCTGCTTGATCGCGAGCACCTTCGGGTCGCGCGCCGCCAGCCGCACGAAGTCCTCGACGGTCGAGAACGACTCGTACGGGTGGTGCAGCAGGATGTCGCCGTCGCGCAGGTCGCTGAACATGTCGTCCGCGGCCGGCCAGCTCCATTGCCGGCGCGGGCTCGCCGGCGGGTCCTTCAGTTCGGGCGCCTCGACCATGCTGTACAGCTCGAGGATGCGGCCCATGTTGACGGGGCCGTCGCACAGATAGATGTCGTCGGCGTCGATGCCGAAGGCCTTCTGGAAGCGATCCAGCACGTCGGGATGGGCGCCGGCGTCGATCTCGAGGCGCACCGGTTCGCCGCGACGGCGCTTCACCAGTTCCTTCTCGATCGAGCTCATCAGGTCGGTCGTCTGCACCTCGTCGACTTCGAGATTGCTGTCGCGGGTGACGCGGAACGTGCTGGCCAGGATCACCTCGAGCCCGGGGAACAGCTCGTGCAGGTTGGCGGCGACGACGTCGGCCGTGAACACGTAGGCGCGCTGGCCCTCCATCTCGGGCAGGCGCAGGATGCGCGGCAGCGAGCGCGGCACCTGCACGACCGCCATGCGGTGCGTGCGGCGCGGCTGGCGCGGATCGAGCAGCAGCACGACGAGGTTCAGCGACTTGTTCAGCAGCACCGGGAACGGGTGCGCCGGGTCGACCGCCAGCGGCGTCAGGATCGGGTAGACCTCGCGATGGAAGTACGCGTCGATCCACTTCTGGTGCGGCACGCTGAGCTGGCGCACCTGCCGGAACTCGACGCCGGCCTTCACCAGTTCGGGCAGCAACTGCTCGCGCCAGGTGCGATGCGTCGCCGTGGTGAAGGCATGCGCATCGGCTCGCACCCGCTCGAGCTCCTCCTGCGGCTTGATGCCGTCCGGGTTCTCGCCCTGCAGGCCGGCGTCGACCAGTTCCATCACGCCGGCGACGCGGATCTCGAAGAACTCGTCGAGGTTGGTGCTGGCGATCGCCAGGAACTTGACGCGCTCCAGCAGCGGAGTTGTCGGGTCCTGCGCCTCTTCCAGCACGCGGCGGTTGAAGGCCAGCCAGGACTGCTCGCGGTTGATGAACAGCGCGGAACGCTCCATCTGGCTGATGGGCACCTGGACCGGTGCTGGCGCCGGTGTCGGGCTGGCGGTGGCGGCAGTCGCCTGGCTCGGCGCCGTGACCGCAGTTGCCGAAGGCGATGCCGGCTCGGCTGGTTGGTTGCCGCCAGCGCCGCTGGTCGGCGGCGTCTCCGGTATGCGGTGTTGGCGGGCGAGGCTGTCGTCGGACATGCGCAGGGGCTCGTATGCAGGCAGTTCGGTCATGAGGCCTCGCGAGGAGACCGTTCATTCGACCGCCAGCGTGCGGCAATCACCATCGGGTGGCGGATCTTCATCACTTTTCGCATTCGGCTCGCCGTCTCGCGACGAGCCGATCCGGCTTCCAGCTCGTCAAGCCTTGGTCGCACAAGAGCCGATGCCGCCTGTGGATCGGAGCGGCTCACCCTTGGAAGGAGAGTTCGCGTGTCGCTGCAAGTTCTCGATCTGTTGCGCGCCATGGTCACGAAGGGGGCTTCGGACCTGCATGTGAAGGCGGGTTCTGCCCCTGGGTTCCGCATCGACGGCGAGGTCCAGGCGCAGGTTGACTTCGGCAAGCTGACGCCTGAGCAGACCGCGGATCTGGCCAAACAGCTGATGGCGCCCGAGCAGTGGGAGCGCTTCCAGAAGGAGAAGGACATCGACTTCTCCTATGCCGTGAAGGACCTCGCGCGCTTCCGCGTCAACGCGCTGCACCAGCGCACCGCGGTCGGCGTCGTCGTTCGCCAGATCCCGGACCAGATCCCGGATGCGAAGAAGCTGGGGCTGCCGCAGATCTGCCTCGACCTCGCCGCCAAGCCGCGCGGCCTCGTGCTGGTCACCGGCCCGACCGGCTCGGGCAAGTCGACCACGCTGGCGGCGATGATCGACTTCATCAACCAGACCGAGCACGGCCACATCCTGACGATGGAGGATCCGCTCGAGTTCGTGCACCCGGACAAGAACTGCTTCGTCACGCAGCGGCAGATCGGCCAGGACTGCTCGTCGTTCCGCGAAGGCCTGCGGCGGGCCCTGCGGCAGGATCCGGACGTGATCCTGATCGGCGAGATGCGCGACCTGGAGACCATCTCGATGGCGATCAGCGCTGCCGAGACCGGCCACCTGGTGTTCGGCACGCTGCACACGACCAGCGCGATCTCGACCGTCGACCGCATCATCGACGTGTTCCCGACCGATGCGCAGCAGCAGGTGCGCGTGCAGATGGCGAGCACGCTGCAGGGCGTGGTGTCGCAGACGCTGGTCGCCAAGGTCGGCGGCGGGCGCGTCGCCGCGCGTGAGATCCTGGTCGCCACCGACGCCGTGAAGTCGCTGATCCGCGAAGGCAAGTCGCAGCAGATCCTCAACCTGATGCAGACCGGGCGGCAGTACGGCATGACCACGCTCGAGGACGAACTGCTGAAGGCCTACGGCGACGGGCTCATCACCGCCGAGGATGCGGTCGCCAAGGCCAACCGGCCCGACGACGTGCGCAAGCGCTTGACCGACACGCCGGTGAAGGCGCCCGCCGGGTTGGGCTCCATGGGCATGGCCGCTCGCGGTGCGGCTCCGGCCGCGGCTCCGGCGGCCCCGTCTGCGCAGGCGGCTCCGGCGCGGGCGCCGGCTCCCGCTGCGGGCCCCGGTTTCGGCGGCGTGCAGGGCGTCAAGGTGCGCATGCCGACCCGCTGACCGGGAGGGAAGCGCCACTTCGGGGCTGGCGCGCGTTGCCGCTGCCATCGCGGTGACTAGTGCGGGACACGAGGCTGGCGCAGCCTCGGGCGGCCGCCGCCGCCGCTTCGGCGGCGGGGGCCGCTACACTGCTGCGCTACCCGGTCCCCAGCGAACCATGAAGCCAGCCCTCCTGTTGCTGTCCGTGCTCGGCGCCTCCCTGTGCGCGCAGACGACCGCCACGGCTCCGAACGTGCCCAGTCCGGTTGCTGTCG
>CAMAUH010000087.1 GCA_945861365.1 Candidatus Kuenenia stuttgartensis | reverse complement strand
CGGACCGCTGTCGTTGCCGACGAACGTCGCCGCCGCGAGCCGCTGTGCGAGCTGCACGACCGTCAGGTCGGCGAAGAACGCCACCGCGCGCGGCCACGGCCAGCGCCGCGGATCGTCGCGCTCCTGTTCGGTCGGCCCGACGACGACCGCGATCGCGACCGCCGCGGGCAACAATGCAGCGAGCGCCAACCAGTGCTCGCGGGGCCAGTTCTTGGCCCGCGCGCCGCTGCCGGGTGCCAGCACGCACGCGCCGGATGGCGCGGTTGGCCCCACCACCCGCAGCATCGCATCCTGCGGCAACTGCACGGCGAGCCCGAGCTGTCCGGCGATCTGCAACGGCAGCGGCCGGCGATCGCGCGGCCGCGGCTCGAACCCCTGCACCGCAGCGGGAGCGGCAGCGTGCGCCGCGGCATCGTCGGCGACGACGAGGTCGAACGGCGCCAACCGTTCGCGCGCGCGAGCTGGCGCCCACAGCGCCAGGTCCTCGCTCGAATGTGCGGCGGCGACCACGCCATGGGCGACCAGCACGTCGCCGAACTCGCGCACGCCGGCGAACTCGATGCGCGCACCGGGATGCGCCCGCGCGAGCGCGCGCAGCACCGGCACCATCAGCAGCGTGTCACCGAGCCCGCCGCGACGCAGCACGAGGCAGCGCCGCGGCGTTGGCATCAGCGCGCGGCCTGCAACCGGGTCAGCTGCTCCTGGGCCTGCTTGCCAGCCTCGGTGCCTTCGTACTTCTTGATGAAGGCCGGCAGCGCCTCGACCAGCTTCTTGCGCTGCGACACCTTGTTCGCATCGAAGGTCGCGTTCAGCTTCGCCAGCGCCCGACCGGCACCGATCTCCTTCTTGACCTTGGGATCGGCCGCGAAGCGCGCGAGTTGCTTCTGCGCCGCCTCGGCGGCCGGGAAGCCCTTCCACTGCTTCTCGATCTTCTCGAGCGCCACCTCAGCCGCCGTGAAGTCCGGGCCCTGCCCGAGTCGTTCGACGCGGGCGACCTGCAGGTCGTTGCGCTTGCCCACCTCGTCGCGCTGGCCCTGGTAGACCTCGCGCAGCGACGCCTCGAGATTCGGCTGCTGCAGCAACTTGTCGAGGTAGTCGCGGAGCTTGGCGTGCTCGGCCTTCTTCCACATCGCGCGCAGCGGATCGAACTGCGGCCCTTCGGGCAGCTTCGGCGCCAACGTCGCGCCCTTCAGCAGTTCCTCGATGACGCTCTCGGAGGGCATGCCCTCGCTGTGCACGAGGCCATCGGGACCGATGACGATGTGCGTCGGGAAGCCCTTGATGCCGTAGGCCTCGTTGCAACCCTTCGCCTTGACGAACGGGTACTTGGCCCCCAGCTGGGTCATGAACGTCTTCTCGATCAGATCTTCGTTCTCATCGGACACGCCGATGAGCAGCAGGCCCCGCTCCGCGAACTTCGCGTGAAGTTCGTTGTGGTGCGGGACGCCTGCCTTGCAGGGCCCTCACCAGGTCTGCGCGAAGTCGAGGATGACCACCTTGCCGGCGAGGTCATCCCACGATTGCGGGCCGTCGTTCCAGGCCTTTTCGAACTGCAGCACAGGCGGGTTGGACCCCTTCTGGACCTGCGCAGGAACCGCCGCCGCGAGCATGGCGAGCGCGGCGAGCACCGAGGATGCACGTGAGAACATGGGGCGGGATCCTAGCGATCCATGGCGTTCGCACACCGGGCCTCATGTCCCGAAAACGCCGCGAGCCCGCCACCGGTGGACCGGCGGCGGGCTCGCGAAGTCGGTGCGATCGGGGCGATCAGCCCTTCATCGCCTGGTGCACGTTGCCGACCAGCGCGGCGTTCGGCTTCAGCGACTTGTCGCCGGCCTTCTTCCAGTTCGCCGGGCACGCCTCTTCGGGCAGCTTGCTGAAGTGGATGAACGCGCTGACCTTGCGGGTCAGTTCTTCCATGTTGCGGCCGACGTTCAGGAAGTTGATCTCGCTGCCGTGCAGCTTGCCGTCCGGGCCGATGATGAACGTGCCGCGCAGAGCGAGGCCGTTGCCCATCAGCACGCCGAACATCTTCGACACGACGCCGGTGCGATCGGCGGCCATCGGGTAGGTCACATTCGCCAGCTCACCCTCGTGCTTCTGCCACGCGAGGTGCGTGAACTTGGTGTCGGTGCTGACCGTCAGCACTTCGGCGCCGAGCTTCTGCAGCGCCGCGTACTGGTCCGCGAGCGCCGAGAACTCGGTCGCGCAGACGAACGTGAAGTCGGCGGGGTAGAAGACCAGCACGGTCCACTTGCCGGCCTTCTTGGCCTCCGCGAGGCTGAACTTGCCGAAGTCCTTCTTCGTCGGCAGGTAGGTCTCCATCTCGAACTCGGGCACCATCTGCCCGACTTGGATCGTCGTCACTTCGCTCATGTTGGCTTCCTTGAATGTGTCCTGATTTGGGGCGCGAACGCTAGCGGGCCGCCGTGAACCTTGCCAGCGCGGTGTCGCGCCGCGAACGCACGCATCCCGGTGCCCCATTCCCCCGAACCGCCACAGCGGGCAGCATGTTCGCCCCCAACTCGCAACCCGTGACCACCCAACTGCCCTCGCCGTCCCCGTCGGCCAACGAATCCACTGCCGCCAAGGCCCTCGCCGCCGCCGGCGACGCCGAGTCGGCGCGCGACGTCGGCGCGCTCGACGACGCGGCGAAGAACGCCGCGACGCGCCTCGGCGCCAAGAAGAAGGGTCTCGTCGAACGGCTGGTCTACGGGCCGCTGCCCGACGCCGGCGAACTGCAGAGCGGCGCGCTCGGTGCGCACAAGGCGGGCAAGCAAAAGCGCGGTGAGCCGGTGGTCGCGGCCGCCCTGCAGTCGCTGGCCCGCGGCGAGGCGTTCACCGCCGACGGCAAGCTGTCGGCAGCGCTGCGGCAGGCGGTGGCCGGCGCCAAGGGCTACGGCTTCACGGTGCCGGCCGAGTTCGGCGGCCTCGAAGGCCGCTACGTCGAACTCGCTCTCGCCGAAGAGGAGATGGCCGCGAACGGCCTCGGCCCGCTGGCGGTCGAGATCTCCGGCGAACTGACGATCGGCGCCGGTTCGCTGCTCGCCTACGGCACGCAGCAGCAGCAGCGCACGTTCCTGCCGCTGGTCGCGCAAGGCGAACTGATGGCATTCGGCCTCACCGAGGTCGGCATCGGCGTCAACGCCAAGAAGGTGCGCGCCTACGTCGAACCGGACCCGGCGACCGGCGGTTTCCGCCTGCACGCCGCCGGCGACCGCAACAAGCTGTGGATCACCAACGCGACGCACGGTGCGCTGGTCGCGGTCGTCGCGCGCATCGGCATCGACGGCAAGCAGGTCGGCCTGTTCGTCACGCGGTTGCCCGAACGCGACATCGGTCCCGAGGCCGGCCTCGGCTACGAGTTCTCGTGCAAGTCGTCGAACACCGGCGCCTTCACCGCCAACCACAACGCGCGGCTGCACTTTCACAACTACCCGCTGGCGGCGAACGAGCAGATCCAGGCCGACGGTGTCGAAGTGCTGTTCTACTGCCTGCGCATGGGCCGCTGCATGCTGGCGGCGATGGCGGCGGGCTACCAGCGCATGTTCGCGGCCGATGCCGCGGCCTACGCGCGCGGCCGCGACGGCGTCGGTGGCCAGGTCATCAAGCACGAACTGCCGCGGCAGCACCTCGGCCGCATGCTCGGCGGTGCGCTGCAGTCGCGCGCGCTGAGCCACCTGTCGCTGCAGCAGGACGCCGACGGCACCGACCTCGCGGGCCTGCGCGACCTGACCAAGTCGGCGGCGGCGACCACAGCACTCGAATCGCAGATCGCCTGCGAACGCGTGCTCGGCGGCCGCTCGTTCGACAAGTCGTCGCGCGTGCACGAAGCGCGGCACAACATGCACGTGTTCGGCGTCGTCGAGGGCGAGGACGACCTGATCCTGATGGGCATGGTGAAGGACGTCACCGACGCGTTCACGACGCGCTACATGGCCGGCATGCTCGGCGTCATCCAGTCGATCAACGAGGACGCGCAGGGCAAGCCATTGCCGCCAGATCAGCGCATCCTGCGCATCACGCCGTTCACGGTGCTGCGCGACCCTGTGCGCGTTTGGCAGGCGACGACGCGGCTCTTGACCAAGGGCGCGTTCTGGCTGCTGGTGGCGTGGATCGTGTGGAGCCTGCTGCTCGAGGTGCTGATGCTGCCGCTGGCGCTGCTGCCGACGCGCTGGATCCCGCGCTACCAGCTGCTGCCGCAAGGTCTCCGCCGCTACGCGCGCTTCGCCGAGACGCGGCTGCGCTGGCTGCGTTGGGGCTACCTCGGCATCAACCTGTGGTTCCAGCTCGAGCTGACGCGCGCGCAGATCCCGCTGCAGCGCCTCGGCAAGGTCATCGAACAGCTGGTGTCGATGCTGGCGCTGTGCCACCACAGCACAGCACTGCAGGACGACAGCCAGCGCCGCATTGCCGCACTGCAGTGCGAGCAGATCATGACGCGCGTGAAGGGCACGCGGCTGCTGACCGGGCTCGTGCAGATGGACCGCCTGCGCGCGCTGGTTGGCGCCGTCGGCGACGACATCGAGAAGGGCCAGTGCACGCTGATCCAGAACGTCGCTCCGCAGCCGTTCGCGCACGCGTTCGAAGCGCGCGCCAAGAAGCCGAAGGCCTGAAGCCACCGGGCGCCGCGACGACGCGGGCTCCGTGCGTCGGATCGACGTCCTGTGCGCCGCCCCCGATCAGAACATCTGTACTTCGCCTGCCTGCAACTGCCGAGCGTCGACGTCGGAAAGGGTCTCCGACAGGTAGGTGATGCCCGCCTGTCCGGACCCTGATGCTGGGTCACCGGCGGCGCCGAGAACCCTCATCACGCGCTTGAGCCGCTGCGACACGATGTCCTGCGTCTGCAGGCTCTCGATCGCGCGATGGGAGCAGCCAAGGATCGCCTCCAGCTTGCGATCACTGCCACCGAGCGCCGCAGTTGCCGTCGTCTGCAACTGGTCGGCGATGACGCCGACGTCGCGCGCCCGCACCGCGAAGTCGCCGGCGAACTGGCCGGCGCGTGTCTCGATCCGCGCGCTGCTGTCATCGATGTCCTGCAGGATCGGCAACAGCTTTCCCATCGAA
Source organism: Candidatus Kuenenia stuttgartensis (assembly GCA_945861365.1). Classification (GTDB taxonomy): domain Bacteria; phylum Planctomycetota; class UBA1135; order UBA1135; family UBA2386; genus UBA2386. Next base: position 6,302 of record CAMAUH010000087.1, on the reverse strand, counting down.
GCCGCGATCTCCTTGTTCGAGCGGTCGATCTGCTCGCTCAAGGAACGCATCTGGTCGGCGATCACCACCATCGGCTCGCCCGCTTCCCCGAGGCGTCCGGCCTCGATCATGGTGTTCATGCACAGCAGGCGCGACGCGATCGAGATCTGCGACACCGACCGCGCCGCTTCGTCGACCGCCCGCGAGGTCTTCAGCATCTGCCCAGCGGCCTGCCGCTGTTGCAACGCCACCAGCTTCAGTTCCGTCAGGAAGCCCGTCACCGCGGTGCATTGGTGGGTCAGCGTCGCGCTGACGCAGCTGCCACCGCTACCACTGTTCTGCAGGGCGCCCAGGCTGGTCTTGATCTCGGCGATGAACGACTGCACTTCGGCGACGATGTGCTCGAGGTCCTTGCTGATGGCGATCGTGGCTGCCTCGGTGCAGTGCAGCACCGCGTCGACCTCCACGCTGGCTTCGCGCTGCACGGCCTCGAGACGCAGCGGTTCGTTCGCGGCGTCGATCGACTCGCCTGGTGACACCGTGTGTCGTCGCCAGGGCAGCCAGGAGAGGAGGTTGCGGAACATGTTCAGGAGGAGTTGCCGGAGCCTGTCAGACCGCGACCTTCTTGACGGTCGCCAGCAACATCTCCGGCTTGAACGGCTTGACGATCCAACCCTTCGCGCCGGCGGCTTTGGCCCGCTGGATCAACTCGGCGTGGCCCTCGGTCGTCAGCATGATGATCTTCAGTCCTTTCGCGATGCGCCCTTCCTTGTGCAGCGCCTCGGCCAGCTCGATGCCGTTCATGCGGGGCATGTTGACGTCGAGGATCATGATGTCGATCGCGGGGTCGGCCTTGACCTTGGTCAGTCCATCCTGGCCATCGACGGCCTCGACGAGGGTGATGCCGGTCGGCGCCAGCGCTTGGCGGACCTGCTGCCGCATGGTGTTCGAATCGTCGACGATGATGATCTTGCTCATGGTGTGGTTCTCCTTCAGTGGTGCAGATCAGGCGCCAACGGTGGTTTCCTTGGCCACCGCCAGCGGGAAGCGGAACTGGAACACCGTGCCACGGCCCGGTTCCGACTTGGTCTGGATCGAACCGCCGAGTGCCAGGCACGCTTCGCGCACGGCACTGAGGCCGACGCCACGCCCCGACGTGTCGGTGATCTGCGTGCTCGTCGACAGCCCCGGCGCGAACAGTGCATCGACGAGGTCGGCGTCGGTCGTGTGCGGCAGGCCCATCGCCTCCGCGCGCGCCCGCACCGCCTGCCAGTCGATGCCGCGACCGTCGTCACTGAGTTCGACGACGATGTCTTCGCCGTGCTCCAGCGTGCGCAGGCGCAGGTGGCCGACTTCCGACTTGCCGCACTCGGTGCGCTGCTCCGGCGGCTCGATGCCGTGGTCGACGGCATTGCGCAGCACGTGCGCGAACGCACTCCAGAACGGCGCGAACTTGTCGCGCTCGAGGCGCACGCCGTTGCCGGCGACATCGACCTCGATGGCGCCCTTCTCCAGGCGGCGGGCCAGCGCCCGGGCCTGCTCGGCGAAGCGGCCCAGCCGGATCTCGGTCGGCTCGAGCGTCAGTTCGGCGAGGCTGCGGGCGATCTCGGCGTGGTTGGCCCCGTCGACGACCTTGCGCAGCAGGCTCTCGTACTCGCTGCCGGTCATCGTGACCTGGTCCTGGGCGCGCTGGCCGAGCATGCGATCGACCGTGTCGGCCAGGGCCTGCCAGCGGCTGCGCAACGCCTCGTAGGCGGTCGCCATCGCCGGCGTGTCGCCTTCGCCGATCGTGTCCTCGTAGGCATGGCAGAGCTGCGCGACGGACTCGATGCCGAACAGGCTCGCGTTGCCCTTGAGGGTGTGCACGTGGCGCTTCGTCGTCGCCAGGTTGGCTTCACCACCCGGCGCCGAGGCCAGCAGCAGGCGGCCCGCCTCTTCGTAGAACTCGACGAAGCCGGTGCGGTCGTTCAGGATGCGCTCGAACACCGCGAGGATCTCGCGTTGCATCGCCTCGGCCGCGGCCTGCGCCATGTCCTTCGTCACATCGGAGACGACGACCATCAGCTGCTCGAGGGTGCCGCTGGCATCCACGATCGGTTGGTAGTCGAACCGGTAGTGCTGGTTGCCGACCGCCACCTTGCGCGGCAGCTGCTCGAGCGCGACCTCCAGCGGCAGGAAACCATCGGTCACGCTCTCCCAGCTGAGGGCGAACCACGTGCCGAAGTCGGCACTCTTGCGGCCGACGTAGTCCCCGAGCTTCTCGCCGGCCGTGTAGGTGCCGAACCACCGCTCGAGCACCTGCGAGTGTTCTGCCGACAGCGCGCCGGTGCGATCGATCGTCACCAGGCCCTGCTGCACGTTGTCCAGCACGAGCCGCATGTCGCGGTTGCGGCGGCGGATCTCCACCGTGCGCTCCTCGACCTTCTTCTCCAAGCCGATGACGTTGTCGAAGAAGTTGCGGGCGATGAAGCAGGCCGCGAAGGTCTCCAGCACGACGAAGCCCGCGTGCACCAGCACGACCCACAGCGGGGCGGCGTAGTTGAACACGCTGGCGGGCACCAGATACCACAGCACCAGGTGGTGCAACGCGACCGTCACCGCCGCGACGAGGATCGTCATCGGGTTGGCGAACAGCGCGAGCATCGCCAGCACCGAGAAGAAGTAGAAGTGCATCTCGATCTGCACCGGCCCCTGCCCGATGTGCACGAGGATGCCGCCCATGCACATGGACGTGAAGCCGAACAGCAGCGACTTGGTGCGCTGCGAAGTGAACGCCCGGCTCCCCAGGGCCGGCACCAGCAGCACCGCGGTGGTCAGGATCGCCGTCAGCAGCGGATCGGTGTCGTTGAGCCACGCGATCAGCAGGAAGATCGGCAGGTGGGCATAGAAGAAGCCCATCGCGATCTTGTTCATGCGTTCGAGGTAGCTGTTCTCGAAGGCACTCACGGTCTTGGGCAGAACGATGGCTCCGAAGATCCTGCGTAGGAGACTCGGCTGGTTGCTGGTGAGATCGGTCATGAGGTGCTCGATGGGAACGGTCAGTACTTCAGTCCAAGCGGATCCAGCACGGCCTGTAGCGGCTGGGAGACGCCGCAGCCGTAGACGGGCAGCGCTGCGACGGTGTCCCCGCGGCGCAAGCCGTCGACGATCGCCGCGTCGCGGTAGTCGAGACCCTGCTTGTGGTCGGTGTAGCCACCGATGTAGACGGGCACGCCGCGCGGATCGGCGACCACGAACAGCGGGGCCGCCTCGATGCCGAAACGTGCTTGCAGTTGGTCGCGGTCCAGGCGCACGCAGCGCATGCCTCGCGCGGTGCAGGCGTTCTGCATGGCCACGTCGTCGTCGCCGACCAGCAGCACGATTTCGCGAACGCCGGCGGGACGCTCGGCGGTCTGCAAGTGGTCGAACACGCGGCGCGAGCAGCGGCAGCCGCTGTAGAGCACGTGGCAGACCGTCCAGGCAGCCGGTGCTGCAGGTTCGCCCACGGCCAAGGCGGCGATCGCCGTCTGCAGCCCCGGTGCGCCGACTGCCGGCGTCGGCAGCGTCACCCAGTGGCCGGTCATCAACGTCGCCAGCACGAACACGAGGCACGGCACCCACGCCAGCAGCAGCACACGGGCGAGCACCGTGGACAGCCGGTTGGTGGCGGCGGCGGCAAGTTCCGGAGTTTGAGGCATGGACGGCTCCGAGCTCAGAACAGCAGCGCCTCGCCTTCTCCGACGACCGTGCCACAGGCTTCGGTCGCCTGCAGTTGCAGGCCCTCGGGCGAGTCGCAGTCGAGCCAAACCGTCACCCGGTCCGTCGTCGAACGCGACACGAACTCGGCGCGCGCGCCACGCGAGCCGCACACCTCGATGGCGAGGCCGCGCAGCACCAGCGGCGGGGTGATCGTCACGTTCTGCCCGCATGCGGCGAACGAACGCTTCACGTGTCCCGCGAGCAGGTTCGCCATCTCGCCCAGCGAGTCCTCGGCGCCGACGTCACCAGCACCCATGTGCTTGCGCACTCGCTCCAGCCCGCGGACGTCGGCCGCGACGCCGAAGGTGCCGCGCACGTCATCACTGGTGAAGCCGATGATCGCCGCGATGCGCAGCGGCTCGGCGCCTTCGCCGGAGCCGTCGATCGTCGCGGCTGGCAGCAGGGCTTCGCAGGCGGCGGTCAGACTGGTGGTCGCGAGTTCTTGGATGTTCATGAGCGGGAGGACACGGCCTGGGACCGCGCAACTCGTTCGGCTCCTTCGGCCACCTCGCCAACCCCGCTGCACATCGCTCACGAACTGGCGATCACAGCGCCGCACGGCGCACAGCGGCCCGACTACCGCGTCGCCCTTTCCCACACCGGATCGCGGCGAGGATGCAGTACGGAAGGCCCGATGCAGCGGACCGCTGCCACTACGCTCGCGCCATGACGCGACGGCTCATCAGCAGCGGCTCCTCGTTCGAAGCGCAGATCGGTTACTCGCGCGCGGTCGTCGACGGCGACTGGATCTTCGTGTCGGGCACCACCGGCTTCGACTACGCGACGATGCAGATCACCGACGATGTCGCGGCCCAGTGCGCGCAGACGCTGCGCAACATCGAGCACGCGCTGGCCCAGGCCGGCGCGTCGCTCGCCGACGTCGTGCGCGTGCACTACATCCTGCCGGTCGCCGCCGACTTCGAGGCGTGCTGGCCGGTGCTGCGCGAACGCTTCGGCGCGGTTCGTCCGGCGGCGACGATGTTCCAAGCGGGCCTCGCCGATCCGCGCATGAAGATCGAGATCGAGGTCACCGCGAAGAAGCGTTCGGGCTGAACGCCCCCCGCCCGCCGATCGGCAACGCCGGCTTCCGTCGCGCCAAGGCCGACGCCAGCTTGCGCGCAGGCGGCCCCCATCCGGCGATTGGCGTCGCAGTGCCCAGTGGGGTGATCCTGGCGATGGCGACGGCCACAGCTTCGGCCGGGTCCTCGATTGATGCCACGCCGGGGGAACGGCGCGTCGTACGGATGCGCCACTCGCTTCCACGGTCCCCGCGCGCCAGCATGCCGGCGCGAGCGGCCAGAGAGTTGCTCCACGCCGACCGCCCGCATGTTCGCCCTCTCCCTGCTGGTGCTGTTCGCCGCGATCGCGGCCATCGTCCGCCGCCACGACGTGCGGCTCGTGCTGCTGGCCGCCGGCACCACGTTCGCGCTGCTCGCCGGCACGCCGCTCTTGGCGTTCGACACGTTCGCCACCGCGATGGTGGCCACCCTGGTCGCGCCGATCTGCGCGTCGATGGGCTTCGCCGCGGTGCTGGCGGCGACCGGTTGCGACCGCGCTCTCGCGCGACTGCTGCTGCGGCCGATCGCGCGCTGGCCATGGCTCGCGGTGCCCGGCACGGTGGTCGCCGCCTACGTGGTCAACCTGGCGATCCCGAGCCAGGCCGCGACGGCGGCAGTGCTCGGCCCGATCGCGCTGCCGCTGCTGCAGGCAGCTGGAGTGGGCATCGAACTGGCGGCAGCAGCGCTGCTGCTCGGAGCGTCGTTCGGCGGCGATCTGCTGAACCCCGGTGCGCAGGACCTGCTGGCGATCGCCGGCACGGCGCCGATCGATGCGGTGCGAACGCACGCGCGGCTGCTGCCGGCCAGCATCGCCGGTCTCGCGACGGCGGCCTTGCTGATGGCGTGGCTCGCCCGCCGGCGCTCGCAGCCAGCGAACGAAACCAACGCACCGATCGTCGCTCAGAACGGTGCCGGCGAACGGCTGCGCGCGTTGGTGCCGCTGCTGCCAGTGGCGTTGTTGCTGGCCGCGCACGCCGGCGCGCCGGGCACGACGTGGCTGCTCACGGTCACCGACGGCAGCGCGTGGAGCAGCCAGCCCGGCGCCCTGGCGGTCGTGCGCGCCATGCTGCTCGGCACGGCCATCGCCGCCGCGGCCGCCCCGCGCGCGCTCGCCCACGCGGCGCAGTCGTTCTTCACCGGCATGGGCCACGCCTACGCCAGCGTCATCGCGCTGACGATCTGCGCGCAGGTGTTCGGCGCCGGGCTCGCCGCGACCGGCCTCGGCAAGGCGCTGCTGGCGACCGCGAACGGCGACACCGCGGCACCGCTGCTGGCAGGGCTGTTCCCCGGCACCTTGGCGCTGCTCAGCGGCTCCGGCTCCGGTTCGGTGCTGGCCTACGCACAGACGTTCCTCGGCGGGCAACCGCCAAGCAGCACGCTCGACGGCCTCGCCAGCCTCGCGTGCCTCGGCGCCGCGTTCGGCCGCACGCTGAGCCCGGTGGCCGCGGTGACGATCTGCGTCGCGGGCCTGGCGCGCGTCGAGCCGATCGCGCTGGTGCGCACGGTGGCGCTGCCGCTGCTCGGCGG
>CAMAUH010000086.1 GCA_945861365.1 Candidatus Kuenenia stuttgartensis | reverse complement strand
CGCTGCTGGCGTCGCCCGCAGCGATGCGGGAAGCGATCGACCGCCTGGCGAAGTTCGACTTCGGGCGCATCGACAAGATCGCCGCGGTCGAGTCGCGCGGGTTCCTGTTCGGCGTGCCGCTGGCGATGCAGCTCGGCAAGGGCTTCGTGCCGGTGCGCAAACCGGGCAAGTTGCCCTGGAAGACCAACCGCATCGAGTACGCGCTCGAGTACGGCTCCGACGCCGTCGAGATCCACCAGGACGCGGTGCAGAAGGGGGAACGCGTGCTGCTGGTCGATGACCTGCTGGCGACCGGCGGCACCATGGGCGCAGCCTGCCGCCTGGTGGAAGGCTGTGGCGGCGTGGTCGCCGGCTGCGCCTTCGTGGTCGAGCTGGGCTTCCTGCCAGGCCGCGCCAAGCTGGCGCCGCACCGCGTCGAGGCCCTGGTCCAGGTGCGCTGACCAGCCGGCCCGGGCAGTGCGAACTTGAGTCTGATTCAAGGTTTTTCGCACAACCCAACTCTCGATGGCGTAGCGATTTGCGACGCCATGTCCAGATTTCCTAAAGGTCAGGCTCAATCTGCAGCCCGCGGCGACCGATCATGGGCCACCGACCCGCTGCCGGGTCTGTTCTTTGGTGTCTCGGCTCCCACCAGCAGACGCTTCTCGAAACGGCAAAACCGACGAAAGTCGGTGACGCAAAGCCATAGGGCCTTCGGTCCGGTTCCCGCCGGACCATGGCAGCCTGGTTCCCGAAATGAAGCTCCGGTCCGTCATCGCTGCAGCTCGCGCACGACCCGATTCGTCGGTCACGCGAACCCACGCAGGACGGACCTCGATCAGATCCAGCGCCCCGCAGGGGGATGGAAGGGAATCAGGCAACGGCGAAGCACCGTTGCAGACGTCAGGAGCCGGCAGTGCCTCGCGATCCATCGCCACGGATCGCCAAGAGGCTGATTCATACGTCCCTTCCTGATTCCGTCCCGCTGGAGATCGACCCATGGCCAAGTCCGCCGCCGCGCTTCGTTCCGCCCCCCGCGTCGCCGCCCCCGTTGCCCGCAAGGCCGAGCCGAAGCTGGCGAAGGTCGCCGCGACCGTCGCCGCCACGAGCGCGCCGCACGCGATGACCGAGGCCGAACTCGAGATCGTCTGGAAGACGTTCAAGCGCACCCGCGACGAGAACCTGCGCAACACGCTGATCGAGCACCACATGCCGCTCGTGCGCTCGATCGCCGAGCGCGTGCTGCAGACGCTGCCGAAGTCGATCGACGTCGACGACCTCAGCAGCGCCGGCACGTTCGGCCTGATGGACGCGATCAACGGCTTCGACCTGTCGCGCGGCATCAAGTTCAAGACCTACTGCACGACGCGCATCCGCGGCTCGATCCTCGACGAGCTGCGCAGCCAGGACTGGGTGCCGCGCCTCGTGCGCCTGAAGGCCCACCGCCTGGACCGCGCCATCCGCCAGCTGGAAGGCGAACTCGGCCGCTCGCCGAACCAGCTCGAGATCGCGAAGGCGCTCGGCATCACGCTCGACGAACTGCACGCGCACGAAGCCGAGGCGAACGCCAAGACGATCTTCTCGCTGTCGGAGAAGTGGGACGACGGCGACGACGACAAGGAGATGGAGAAGATCGAGATCCTCGCCGACAACAAGTCGGTCGACCCGGTCGACACCATCCAGCAGAGCGACGCCCTGGAGATGATCACCAGCAGCCTCACCAAGAAGGAGCGGCTGATCATCCTGATGTACTACTACGAAGGGCTCACGATGCGCGAGATCGGCGAGATCATGGAGCTGACCGAGTCGCGCGTGTGCCAGATCCACAGCAACGTGATGACGCGCCTGAAGGCGCAGCTCGAGCGCGCGCAGGGACTGCCGGCCTGATGGCCGGACTGCGGTGAAGGCACCGCGGATGCCGATGAGGCGGCCATGGCCGCCCAGGCTGGAGAGTCGATCGCCGCGATCATGCGGACGATCCCGCGGTTGCGACCGCTGCCGGAGGTCGCGACCCGGGTTCTGCAACTGCTGCAGGACCCCGACTACGAGGTCGGCGCGCTGATCGACATCGTGCGCACCGACGCCGCACTGGTGGCGCGCCTGCTGCGGCTGTGCAACAGCGCGCGCAGCGGCCTCGGCCAGGAGATGCGCGCGATCGGCGACGCGGTGGCGTTCCTCGGCAGCCGCCATCTCGTGCAGCTGGTGCTGGCGACCTGCTCGACGCAGACGTTCGCGCACGCGCGCGGCGGCCAGCTCGTGGATCCGGCCGCGGTGTGGCGACACTCGCTCGCCACCGCGGTGGCTTGCCAGCGGCTGTGCCGCGACCTCGACGCGACGGCACGGGTCAGCGCGTTCACGGTCGGCATCCTGCACGGCCTCGGCGCCCTGGCGCTGGACCTCGCGGCCACGCCGGCGCAAGTGTCACATGCCGCGAGCCTGCCGCCGGAGATGGACGAACTGGCGCGCGAGCGCGAGGTCTTCGGCCTCGACCACGGCACTGCCGCCGGCCTCGTCGCGGCGAGCTGGCAGCTGCCGTTCAACCTGGCCTTCGCGCTGCGTGGCCATGACGACGACGCCACGCTGGCCGGCGCCGATCCGCTGCCCGCCGCACTGCACGTCGGCGACCGCCTGGCGAAGCAACTGCTGGGCACGGCCGGTGACGCGCCGCCACCCTGCGCGCCGGCCGCGCTGCGCCGCCTCGCGCTGACCGACAACTCACTCGCCAACGCCGCCGCCGATGCCAAGGTCGATCTGGAAGCGATGGCAGAACTGCTGAACCTCGCGAGCCCGATCGACCGATAGCGCTCGCGACCACACCGCTCCAACAACGCACCCACCATGGCCAAGAACGTTCTGATCGTCGACGACTCCGCGACCATGCGGAAGATCATCATGCGCAGCATCCGCCAAGCCGGCATCGAGGTTGCCGACTTCAAGGAGGCCGGCGACGGCGCCGAAGGGATGAAGGCGATCGAGGCCGGCAAGTTCGACCTCATCCTGTCCGACGTGAACATGCCGAACATGAACGGCCTCGACTTCGTCAAGGCTGCCACCGAGAAGCTCGGCACGCCGCCGCCGATCGTGATGATCACGACCGAAGGCAGCGAAGAGGTCATCAAGGAAGCGATGAGCCGCGGCGCGAAGGGCTACCTGAAGAAGCCGTTCACGCCCGAGAAGATCCAGGAAGTCATCGGCCCGCTGCTGAAGTGAGCACCGAACGCGGCGACGACCAACCGAACCTACCGAGGAGAGCAGCATGAGTACCCAAGCGTTGGAACCACACCTGCTCGAGGGCTTGCGACAGTCTGCGCGCGAGATCCTCGAGACGATGGTGTTCATGACACCGAAGGCGATCGACCCGATGGCCGAGCACGACTCGACCTTCCGGGCGCCGGTGATCGGGCTGCTCGGCTTCACGGGAACGCGTTCGGGCACGTTCGTCGTGCGCACCGACGAGACCCTGGCGAAGACGGTGGCCGCCAAGATGCTGATGATGGAAGTCGCGGATCTCGGCTCCTTCCAGGAGACCGCGGATGCGTTCGGCGAAGTCGTCAACATGCTGGCCGGCAACTTCAAGAACGCCTGGGTAGCGAGCGGCAACCAGATGGAGCTGTCGGTGCCGAACGTGATCCACAACGGCGAGGTCAGCGTGCGCTCGGACCAGGACGGCTGCATGCGCACGGCCATCCGCGTGCAACTGGAGCAGGGTTCCATCGACGTCGGCGTGCACTTCGAGAGCCAGTAGCGAGCAACAGTCGGCGCGTGGGCCACGGCCGTGGCACCCGCGACCGGCGGATCCGATCATGACCGGCACCACTCTGAAGCAGGGAACGGGCAAGGAGCTGCGACGGCTCTTGGCGCTGCTTACGAGCTCCATCGGCGAAACCCTGGGCTCGCTGGTGGGCCGCGAGATGTCCGTTCGGCCGATCGAGCCGGAGCTGCAGGAGGTCGAGGCCTACCTCGGCGATCTCCCGAAGGGCTGCGCCGTCGCGCGCGGTGCCATGGACAAGGGCTATGCCGGCAAGAGCCTGCTGACGCTGTTCGAGATCCCGGACGCGATCCAGATGGCGGGCCTGCTGATGATGACGCCGGAAGACGTCATCAACCAACGCCGCAACAAGGGCACGCTCGAGGGCGAGGACGCCGAGGCCTTCGGCGAACTCGGCAACGTGCTCTACTCGGGCTTCGGCAACGTGCTGCGCGAACACGTCGGCAACATCGACGTGCGCTACCAGGACCACGCCGTCGTCAAGCCGGGGATCGACAAGGACGGGGTGCTGGGCACCACCACGCTCTGCGTGTGCGGCTTCCGCCTGAAGGTCGGCGACGGCGCCGAATCGACGGGCGCCATCATCGTCGACCAGGCCACCGTCGAGCTGTGGAACAAGGGGCCGCTCGAGGTCGTGACGAGCGAAGCAGCGCCAGCTGCCGCAGCCGCGCCGGCCGCCGCACCCCCCGCACCGCGCAACGACGATGAGAGCCTCGAGTCCATCCCGGCCGCACCGGTGCGTGGCGTGCTGGCCTCGTACGCGCTGCATCCGGACGTGTTCCGCATGCTGCGTCGCAGCTGCCGCCGCGTCGGCCTCGACCTGCAGCGCCACGGCAAGGGTGAGGTACCGAACCCCGCCGCCCACAAGAACGAGATCGTGCTGCTCGACGTGCCGACCGGTGAAGACCGGCGCTTCGACTGGTGCCGGCGCCTGAAGGAGATCGCGGAGACCACCAAGGTCGTGCTGCTGATCCACCATCCGTCGCGCCAGCGCGTGACGCAGGCCTTCCTGTCGAAGGCCGACGCGATCCTCGGGTTCCCGTGCGACGAGCTGCAGCTGTCGCAGAAGCTGACCACGCTGCTCGGCAACGCCCCGCCGATCGCCCCGGCCGCACCCGCGGCGCCAGCTGCGCCGACGCCCGCCGAGCCGCCAGCCGCGTCGTGATCGCTGCGCGCGCGTCAGGCTCCCTGCGCCCGCACCGCGGCCCGCAGCCGCTGCAGTTCTTCGCGCGTGCGCCGCGCCGATTCGGCGATGTGCTGCAGGGCCTCGACGTGCGCAGCCAGCGAACCTTCGCTGCGGGCCAGCTCACTCTGGATCTCGATCGTCCCGAGCAGGTTGTTGACGCGATGCTCCAGTTCGTCGAACGGCGTGCGGCCCATGGTCCGCGCACCGTAGCACGCACCGCACCGCGCCGCCGCGCGACTGTGCAGCCCGACGACGCCGCGTCGCGTTCTGCAGCGCTCGAACCGGCGGCCAGCACCGCTCGACCACGACATATGGTGTAGCGGGACCTGGCACGCCCGGTGCTTCGGGAAAGGCGTGAAGCTCCCGACGAAGTCGTTGCCCAAGTGGCTGTTGGTCCCACCCGCCGTCGCTGCGTTGCTGCTGCTCGGCACGCTGTCGATGCAGGACGGCCCCTCCCGCGCGGCGGTCGAGCCGGCGGCAAGCCCGGCCCCCGCGACCAAGGCGGCATCGAAGCTGCCGGCCGCACCGCGCACGCCCGACCTGTGGCAGATCGCCAGCGGCCTGCTGACGGTGCTGCTGCTCGGCGGCGGCGGGCTCGTGGCCCTGCGCCGCTTCCGCAACGGTGCGGCACCGACGTCGGGCAGCAAGCTCGTCACGCTGCGCCAGACGCTGCGCGTGTCGCCGCGCCTGACCGTGCACGCCTTCGAGTTCGACGAACGCATCCTGCTGGTCGGTGACAGCGAGAAGGGTCTCGCCCTGCTCGACAGCGGCCGCCTGCCGGAACGCGTCGCCGACGAAGCCGAGGTCGCCGCGCGCGCCGCCCAGGCCGAAGCCGACGACGAAGGTGCGGTGCCGAAGGACCTCGTCATCCCGCGCCCGAACCCCGCACCCGCGCTGCGGCTGCCCAAGCCCCCGGTCAACCCGGCGCCGGCGACCGACAGCAAGCCTGCACGTTCCAACCTGATGGCCGACTTCCGTTCGCTGCTGCAGCAGGCCGGCCGCTCGTGATGCCGCTGCGCACCCTGCTGCTCGCGCTGGCCTGCGTCCTGCCGCTCGGCGCGCAGGATCCGGGCGTCGCGTCGCAGCCGACCCCGCCAGCGATGCTCAGCACCGGCACCGAGGTCGACAACGCGCCGCAGGCGGCCCCCGCGCCGAAGCAGGACCCCGGCATCACGCTGGCGATCCGCGGCGGCAACGGGGAACAGGCGCTCGGCTCCGCCCTCGAGATCGCGCTGCTGATGACGCTGCTGGCGATGGCGCCGGCCCTCATCATGACCATGACCTGCTTCACGCGCATCGTGGTCGTGCTGTCGTTCCTGAAGCGCGCGATGTCGATGCAGGACCTGCCGCCGGCGCTGATCACCACCGGCTTCGCGATGTTCATGACGATCTTCGTCATGCGGCCGGTCGCCTCCGACATCCACGACCAGGCCTACCAGCCGTACGTCGAGAAGCGCATCGGCTGGCAGGAGGCCGCCGACATCGCGATGCGGCGCATGAACCAGTTCATGCTGGCGCAGACGCGCGAAGAAGACGTGTCGCTGATGCTCGAGCTGTCGCGCACGCCGCGGCCGAAGACCGCGCTCGAGACGCCGTTCCACGTCGCGGTACCCGCCTTCGTGCTGTCGGAGATCAAGACAGCCTTCCAGATGGGCTTCGTGCTGTTCCTGCCCTTCGTCGTCATCGACCTGGTCATCAGCTCGATCCTCGTCTCGATGGGCATGTTCAGCCTGCCGCCGGTCGTCGTGTCGACGCCGCTGAAGCTGCTGCTGTTCATCCTGGTCGGCGGCTGGGACCTCGTCGTCACCTCGCTCGCGCAGAGCTTCGCCCCCTGATCGGAACCAACCATGGGCCACGAGACATTGATGGATCTGTGCAAGTCGACGCTGCTGACGGCACTGCTGATCTGCGCGCCGGCGCTGATCGTCGGCATGCTGGTCGGCCTGCTCGTCAGCTTCTTCCAGACGGTGACGTCGCTGCAGGAGCAGACGCTGACCATCGTGCCGAAGATGCTGGCGGTGCTCGCCACCATCGTGCTGCTGATGCCGTGGATCCTCGGCACGCTGCGTGAATACACCGCCGCGCTGTTCAGCAACCTGTCCGCCTACGGGCACGGCTAGGCCACATGGACTGGAACGTGGCCAACGAGTGGATGACGTCGTTCCTGCTGCACCTGGTGCGGGCAGGCGCGTTCTTCACCGTCGTGCCACTGTTCGGCCGGCAGACCGACTCGCTGATGATGCGCCTCGTGCTGACGATCGCGCTCGGCGGCATCTTCTGGTGGGTCGGCGACCAGCGCGTCACCGCCGCCGACAGCCTGCTGGTGCTCGGCGTGATGGCCAGCCGCGAGCTGCTGATCGGCATCGCGCTCGGCTTCGCGCTGTCGACGATGATGTCGCTGCTGACGTCGGCCGGCGAACTCATCAGCTCGGAGATGGGCTTCTCGATGGCGCGCGCGATCGACCCCGAGAGCGGCATCGACGGCGCGGTGCTGTCGCAGTTGCTGCAGGTGCTCGGTTTCCTGCTGGTGCTGCAGTTCGACCTGCACCACGAAGCGCTGCGCGTGCTCGAAGAGACGTTCCGCAGCTGCCCGGTCGGCCAGCCGTTCGACATCGAGCCGATCTGGAACGGCATCCGCACGCTCGTCACCGGCAGCATCGTGCTGGCGGTCCAGTACGCGATGCCGGTCATCGGCCTGATGCTGCTGCTGTCGACCGGCATGGTGCTGCTCGGCCGCGCGGTGCCGGCGATCAACCTGCAGGAGTTCGGCTTCGCGCTGCGGGTGCTGCTGGCGCTCGGCGTGATGCCGGTGCTGCTCGGCCAGGGCGCGCCATTCCTCGTCCAGACCTTCCGGTCCATCCTCGATGGCGCCGCGGCGATGTTCATCAACTGAGCCATGGCAATCTTCGGTGACGACCAGGGCAAGACCGAGAAGCCGACGCCACAGCGTCTGCAGGACGTGCGGCAGCGTGGCGACACGCCGCTGTCGCGCGAACTCGTGCACGGCGGCGTGCTGCTGATCGCGGCCATCGCGCTGCTGTGGACCGGCGACTGGCTGCTGACGGCGTTCAGCGAACTGCTGCGGCGCGGCCTCACCGTCGACCTCGCCGGGCACGAAGCCCCGGACGTCATGGGCCTCACGCGCGAAGTGATGGGCTCGGTGGCGATCGTGCTGCCGCCGTTCGCGATCCTGGTGGTGACGCTGGTCGGCGCCACGCTGCTGATCGGCTACGGCCAGATCGGCTTCCACTGGTCGGATCAAGCGGTCGGCTTCAAGCTCGAGCGCCTCAACCCGATCAACAACTGGAAGAAGCTGTTCAACGCGCAGTCGCTGGTGCGCACCGGCTTCGCCGCGCTGCAGCTGACGCTGCTGGTGGGCATCTTGTGGCTCGTCGTCGGCCACCGCGTGCCGGCGCTGTTGATGCTGCACGAACAGGACCTCGGCGTGTCCGCGCAGGAGCTCGGCAGCATCGTGCTGACGCTGCTGCTGTGGGTCGGCGCCTTCGTCACCACCATCGCCGCGGCCGACTACTTCTGGCAGCGCTACTCGTTCGAGAAGCGCAACATGATGACCAAGCAGGAGGTCGAGGACGAACGCAAGCGTTCGGAAGGCGACCCCGCGATCAAGGGCCGCCAGCGCCGCATCCGCGCCGAGCTGATGAAGAGCCGCATGATGACGGCGGTGCCGAAGGCCGACGTCATCGTCACCAACCCGACCCACTTCTCGGTGGCGCTGCGCTACGACCGCTCGCGCGACGCCGCCCCGGTCGTCGTCGCCAAGGGCGTCGACGAGATCGCACTGCAGATCCGCACCATCGCCAAGGAACACGGCGTGCCGCTGATGGAAGACCCGCCGCTGGCGCGCGCGCTGTACCGCGCGGTCAAGGTCGGCCAGACGATCCCCGAACGCTTCTACCAGGCCGTCGCCACCGTGCTCGGCCACGTGTTCCGCCTCAAGCAACGCAGCGCGTGAACGCCGCCCAACCTCGCTGAAACATGGTCGACCTGCCTCGCAACAACAACCGCAACGTGCTGCTCGCCGTCTTCTTCGTCGGCGTCCTGGCGATGATGCTGGTGCCGCTGCCGCCGCTGCTGCTGGACGCGATGCTGTGCATGAACATCACGGTCAGCTTGCTGATCTTGATGGCGGTGCTGAATGCGGGGCGCCCGGTCGAGTTCAGCACCTTCCCCAGCGTGCTGCTGTTCACCGCACTGTTCCGGCTCGGGCTCAACGTGTCGTCGACGCGTCTGATCCTGTTGGACGGTGACGCCGGCGCGGTCATCAAGACCTTCGGCAGCTTCGTCGTCGGCGGCCAGCCGCTGGTCGGCATCGTGATCTTCCTGGTGCTGGTGGTGATCCAGTTCATCGTCATCACCAAGGGCCAGAACCGCATCAGCGAGGTGTCGGCGCGCTTCGCGTTGGACGCGATGCCCGGCAAGCAGATGGCGATCGATGCCGACCTCGGCGCCGGCATCATCACCGCGGAGGACGCCAAGGCGCGGCGCCAGGCGCTGACGACCGAGATGGAGTTCTATGGCTCGATGGACGGCGCCGGCAAGTTCGTGCGCGGCGACGCCGTCGCGGGCCTGATCATCACCGGCATCAACATCGTCGGCGGCCTCGTGATGGGCATGGTCTATCGCGACCAGAAGCTCGGCGAGGCGTTCGAGACCTACACGATCCTGACGATCGGTGACGGCCTCGTCGCACAGATCCCGGCGCTGCTGGTCTCGACGGCGGCCGGCATCCTGGTCACGAAGGGCGCCAGCGAGCAGTCGCTCGGCCAGGAGATGGGCGACCAGCTGATGGCGAGCGGCCGCGCGATGCGGTTCGTCGCCGGCGTGCTGGGCTTGATGGCACTGCTGCCCGGCATGCCGACCATGCTGTTCGCGGCGATCGCGATCGGCCTGTTCCTCTACGCGGCCACCGTCGAACGCGCGGCCGTGCGCGCCGACGCGGCGAAGGAAGCGGCGGCCACCGCCGCCACCGCACCGAAGACCGACGACGGCCAGGCGCCGGTCGAGGAACTGCTCGCCGTCGATCGCCTAGGCGTCGAGATCGGCTACCGCCTGATCGGCCTCGTCGAACCGGGTCGCCACGGCGGCCTGCTCGACCACATCCGCTCGCTGCGTCGCCAGTTCGCTTCGACGCTCGGCCTCGTGGTGCCGCCGATCCGCGTGCGCGACAACGTGCAGCTCGATCCCAACACCTACCGCGTGCTGCTCGCCGGCCAGGAGGTCGCGCGCGGCACGCTGCGCGCCGGCCAGTACCTGGCGATGGACCCGAGCGGCACCGCCGCACCGATTCCGGGCATCGAGACCGTGGAGCCCGCGTTCGGCCTGCCGGCGCGCTGGATCACCGAGAGCGAGAAGGACAAGGCCGAGCTGCTCGGCTACACGGTCATCGACGCGGCGTCGGTGCTGATCACGCACCTGACCGAGGTGCTGAAGAAGGTCGCCGGCGAACTGCTGTCGCGCGACGACGTGAAGTCGCTGATCGACAACCTGAAGAAGACCTCGCCCGCGGTCGTCGACGAGCTGATCCCCGGCCAGCAGACGCTGGGCCAGGTGCAGCGCATCCTCGGCGGCCTGCTGCGCGAGGGCGTCTCGATCCGCAACCTGCAGACGATCCTCGAAGGGCTCGCCGACGCCTGCGCGGAGACCAAGGATCCGCGCCAGCTGACCGAACACGTGCGCACCCGCCTCGCCCGCACGATCGTCGAGCCGCACCTCGACCCGGGCGGCACGCTCTACGCGGCGTTCCTCGATCCGGAGCTCGAACGCAACCTCGCCGAGGCGCTCGCCGGCAACGACGGTGTCGCCAACCTGCCGACCGGCTTCCTCGGCCGCTTCGTCGACCGCACCGCGGAAGCGCTGTCGTCGATGGCGCGCTCCGGGCGCGATCCGGTGCTGGTCACCCGCGCCAGCCTGCGCCCGTTCCTCGCCGAAGCGATCGCCGGCGTGATCCCGAACGCCGCGGTGCTGAGCTACCAGGAGACGACCCCTGCGAAGAAGGTCGAGACCACGCAACGCATCGCCGTCGCCGGCTGATCCCCGCATCCACAGCGCCCCCCACCTACTGCCATGCTGCTCAAACGACTGACTGCCAAGACCCTGCCCGAAGCCCTCGAGCGCGTGCGCGCCGAATGCGGCGAGAACGCGCTCGTCGTCGAGACGCGCGCGACGCGCGACGGCTACCTCGTCGTCGCCGCGCGCCCCGAAGAGGCACGGCCGCGCCCGCGCGACCAGGCCAGCGCCGGCTTCCTGTCGATGTCGCAATGGACGCGCGGCTTCCAGCCGCTCGCCGACAAGGCGAGCGACTTCGGCCTGTCGCCGACCGTGCTGCGCGCGGTCGAGAAGGCGCTGCTCGGCACGCGCGTCGACCTGTCGCGGCCCGGGGACCCGGCGCTGCCGGGCCTCGCCAGCCACGTGCTCGGCTCGCTGGTCCGCGTCGAAGCCCGCGTCGAATCCGCGGAGCAGCAGTTCCGCACGCT
>CAMAUH010000085.1 GCA_945861365.1 Candidatus Kuenenia stuttgartensis | reverse complement strand
CCCCCACCGTCCACTGGAAAGCCGGCGACGAGGTCGAGGTGGCGAACGAGCCAGCCGACCTGGTCAGCGCCGGTGACGCCGCGGCGAACCCGACCAACGAACGCACCGAGGTCGCACTCGACAATCCGCCTGCCGACGCCAACGAACGCGTGGAGGTCCTGCTGCGCGGACGGGTGATCGACAAGTTCAAGGCGCCGGTCGCCGGAGCGACCGTCTGGCTGGACTTCGGTCGCGGCGGTGGACGCGGCGGCCCGGGCGGTGGCGCGCGACAGCGCCGCGTGCCCGATCCAGTGCAAACCGACAGCGAGGGGCGCTTCGCCTTCCAAGGCCAGACGTTCCGCAACCTGCGGGTCTCCCTGCAGGTGGCCCACCAGCGCCACGCGCCGGGCATGTTCGACAAGGACGTGGGCGCCGTCGCAACCGAGGTCGAGCTCGGCGACCTGACGCTGATGAACGGTGGCGAAGTGCGCGGCCGGGTCACGGATCTCGACGGCAATGGCATCCCCGGGGCCGAACTGCGGCTGCAGGCGGCGAACGCCAACCCGCTGCGAAACCTGCGCGACAGCGAACGCATGCTGCCGACGTTCACGACCGACTCGAACGGCTTCTACCGACGACCACACGCTGGCGCCGGCGATTGGAACCTCACGGCGGTGGCCAAGCGCCACACCGAAGGGCGATCGGCCACGTTCGCGGTCGAAGAAGACCAGGCCATCGACGTCGAGGACATCCGCCTCGGCCCTGGCTACGAGATCACCGGCACGGTGCGCGATGCGCGCGGAGCGCCGATCGCGAAGGCGAACGTCGTGCTACAGAGCGATGGACGCAATCGCGGCGGGCCCGGCAACGGCGGCGGGCCTGGCAACGGCGGTGGCCCAGGCGGCGGGCGCGGCCCGAACGCCGGCGGACGCGAGCATCGCACGACCACGGACGAACGCGGGACCTTCTTCCTCGAGCACCTGCCCGGCTCGCCGATGCGCCTCGATGTCGATGCCGACGGCTACCTCGACTACCGCGAGGACGCCGTCGATCCGACCCGCGGCCAACCGCTGAACGTGACGCTGCAGGACGGCTTGCGCATCGAAGGCAAGGTCATGGACACCGAACGCACGCCGGTCGCGACGTTCGCGTTCCGGGCCGTCCGGCTGCGTGGCCTGCCGCCGCCCGGCCAACCCAACATCGACCTCAACACGCTGATGTCGCGGTTGGGCGACCCGAACCTGAGCGAGACCGATCGCGCCGCAATGCGCACGCAGATGGAGAGCCTGCGCGAACAGATGGGTGGCGGTCGCGGTCGCGGCGGCTTCGGCGGGCGGGGCGCCCAGGCGCCGGACAACGCCCCCGGCGGCGGCCGCGGTCCTGGCCAGCGCGACCTCGGCCGTGCCGAAGCGCATCCCGGCGGTGTCTTCGCGGCGACCGGCCTGCAGGAAGGCATCTATGAACTGAGCCTGCAGTCGCCCGACCACGCGAGGTACCGATCGTCGGAGATCGAGCTCCGTTGGGGCGCAGCGCCCCCGCAGCTGGAGGTCGTGCTCGACAACGGTGTGTTCGTCGCCGGCCTCGTGAAGAACGCGAGCGGCCAGGCGATCCGCGGCGCGCGCGTCGAACTGCGGACCCCATCGCCGTTCGAAGGCATCGGCGCCGCGTTCGGTGGTCGCCGTGGCCGCAATGGCGGAGCTGCCGCTGGGGCCACCCCAGCCGACGGCACCGGCATGGACTTCCAGGGCATGGCGCGCGATTTCCAGCGCCAGGCGGCAGGCACCTCGCTGACGCTCGAGACCACCACCAACGACGAAGGCGAGTTCGTGATCAAGCACGCGCCACGCGGCACCTACCGGCTGCAAGCCGAGGCGAAGGGACACGCGACGCACCAGACCGAGTCGTTCGACCTGCAGGCGGATCGCTCGGGCGTCGAACTGCCGCTCGGCGCCTTGGCACTGCTGACCGGCACGGTCACGGGACTGCGCAACGGTGAGTTTGCCGAAGCGCGGGTCGCCGCCGTGCCGATCGGTGGCGGAGCTGGCATGGGCGGCATGTTCCGTGGCCGCCCTGGCAACGGTGGACCTGGTGGCGGCGGGCCCATGCAAGGGGTCGCCGTCGCCGCCGACGGCACCTACCGCATCGAGGACCTGACCCCGGGCGAGTACCTGGTGCGCGCCTACATCGGCTCGCCACAGGACCTGATGCGCGAACTGATGCCGCGCTTCATGGATGGCACGCTGCGCGCGGATGCGGTCATGACCGCCGGTGCGACGACGCGGCACGACCTGGCCGTGTCGCGCCCGCAAGTCGGCGTGGTCGCCGGCACCGTGCTGCACAACGGCAATCCGGCCAGCGGCTTCCAGGTCGAACTGGCACGCCAGGAAGACGCCAGCAATGCCAACGGCAACCAGGGCGGCGGCGGGCGCGGCCGCGGCTTCGGCGGCTTCGGGGGGTTCGGCGGCTCCTTCCAGGCAGCTGTCGCGTCTTCCGGCCGATTCACCATCCCGAACGTACCGGCCGGCAACTACCGGCTGCGCGTGATGGCAGCCCGCCGCGGCGGTGCACTGCACGAGGAGATCGTGCAGGTGCAGAACGAAGTCACGACCGAACGCACGATCGGCGTGCAGACGCACTCGCTGACGGGCAGCGTCACCGTCGACGACAACAGCAACGTCGCGGAGCTGGGTGGTCGCGTCAGCCTGCTGCCGGGCCTGACTGCCGAACCGGAGAACCTCGGTGCGTGGCAGCGGGACAACCAGGGCTTCGACGCCCGCCTGCAGCAGGGCAAGTTCACCTTCGAGACCCTGAAGCCCGACAACTACCTGCTGGTGCTGACCGTGCGAGGACGCGAACGCACGACGATGCCGGTGACCATTCCCGGCACCTCCAACATCACGATCCCGGCCGGCAAGGTCTCGACGAATGCGGCGCCGGGAGGCCGCCAGCAACCCGGCGGGCGCCAGCAAGGTCAGCAACCGCAGCAGCCCGCAACCGGCGGGCGCTGAAGCAGGCTCGTGCCCCGGCGGGATCCGGCCTAGACTGCCACGCCCGGAGTCCCGCCATTCGCTTCTTCGCCACCCTGCTCACGGTCCTGCTGCTTGCAGCGGCATTCGGCCTCGGCGGCTACTCGCTGCTGCTGGCCTGGCGGCGCGCGCCGACACGCGACCCGCTGCCACAGTTCGAGATGCCGGGCATCCGACAACTGCCGGCCCCCGCGACGCTGACGATGGACTCCTTCGCACCGCCGCAGATGGCCCCGGTGATGACCGCGGCCGCGGTCCCCACGATCGAACTGCGGGTGCGGGTCCGCGGCGCTCCGACCACCCTCCCGGACGCCGGCATCGCTGTCTATCAGGCTGATCACGGCTCCGACTGCCATTGGGCCGCGCTGACCGAAGGCAGCCGCAGCGACAGCGGCGACCAGTTGTTCACCGTCCCGACTCATGCGCGCGGTGACATCCAGGTGGCTTTCGCACCGATGCGCAGTGCGGCAAGGCATGGCTACATCGCACGCGTGCGAGTGCCCATGGAAGGGCGCGTGGCCGAAGTGCTGCTCGACGCCACGACCACGACCGTCACGCTGCATCTACCACCGGGCATCGAACGCGCTGGCCCCATACGCCTGTCGCGGTCCGACGACCCTCAATGGCTGCCGATGGCGCAAACCAGCTCCGACTTCACGCTGACCGACAGCGCGCCACTCACAGTGATGTTGGGGGTAGGCAACTACGAGGTCAGCAGCCCACTGCAGCCGAGCCACCGCCAACCATTCGCGGTGCCAGCAACCCGGAAGCTCATTCTGCAGTGCGCGCCGGCAGCGCCGCCAACTGGCCGTCAGTGACGCGGAACACGTGCGGAGAAACCGGGTGCGGCGAGCTGTCCGCGATCGCCTCGGTGGCGGCCATCAACTGTTCGAGTCGCTGCCCTTCGGCAGCACCGACCCAAAGGGTGTCCCGATCGGGAATCGCGACCAACAGGCCCTCGGTTGCCTCGAGCAACAGCACGCGAGCCGCATCGAACCCATCGCCGGACCGCACCAGCACGGACTCCGACGGATCACTCTTTTGCAACTCCGGGCGCCCTCGCGGAGCCAGGTTCGCCAAGGCCAGGTTGTGCACGTCCTGGTCGGTCTTGCGCCAGCGGTTCAAGTGTGCACGGCACACGAACAACATGCTCTCGGCGTCATCGATGACGTAGACGACCACCAACTGGTCGTTCAGTGGCCGGAAGACGAGGCCAGAACCACCAAAGCAGCCCTGCTGCTGCAGCCACTCGCGACTGCGCACCTGCGGCAGCAGGTGCGGCGCGGCGGCGGCGAAGTCGAGACACTCGATGCGATCGAGGCCGATTTCACGCACGTCCGCGACCAGCTGCTGGACCATCGCGCGGAACTGCGTCGGGAAGGCCTCGGCATGACGGAATGCCTCATGCAGACCAACCACCGTTTCCTGCTGATCCACCCGCAACAGGCAGGCAAACCGGTCTGGCAGCAGTCCCAGGTAGTCGATCCCAGGGTGGGCTGACGCCAACTCGTTCTCCAACTGCAGCAAGAAGGCCGCAATCTCTGGCGGGTGCCGCTCACCTGCCCGGCGGAGCCTGTGGTGCAAGCATGCAGTCAGACACGCTGCCACGACCCACCCGGTGCCGACCCAGAGCCACATGGCCTGGGTATCGGCGAGGGGGCGACTGGAACTGATCCCCTCGCGGGGGAAGCGCAGACGGTCTTGGCGGGGTTGCCGGCGACGGACGAAACTTGACCTCGCTCTTCCGGAGGGAACGTATTCTCAAATGGCGGCCGGTCAATCCCGATGACGACGATTTCCAGAGTTTCACCGAGGCACTTGCAACTACCGACCGATTTTCGGAGACTCGGCGACACGGGGTAGCCATGGAGACCAGCGAAACCAACACCGCCATCCAGTTCCGCCTGCTGATCGTCGGCGACGGCACGGTGAGGACCGTGCCATTGCATGGCACACGCTGGGTGATCGGACGCGCCACCGATTGCACGATACCACTGCGCGATCCGACAGTCAGTCGGCGCCACCTGCTGATCGAACGCCAGGGCGAGGGATTCCGGTTCCAGGACCTGGGCGGCAGCAACCCGGTTCTCCTCGATGGTCGGGCGAGCAACACCGGCACGATCAGGCTCGGCCAGACGCTGGCGATCGGCATGACGCGCCTGACCATCGAGCAGCGACACCAGCCATCCCCGCTGACGACGCGGGCCGGCTCGACGGTAGTCCTGTCGCGCGAAGTGATCGACGAGGAGCTGCAGGCACCAGCGGCCGATTCGCTGTCGGGCACTGCGGCCCGGATCCTCGACCGGATCGAGTGGACGTTCGCCGACCTGGGCGACCTGTCCGACGCCGCGGAGCCCATGTTGACGCTGGCGATGAACCTGTGCGGGCGCAACACCGGATGGATCGGCCGCTTCACCACGATGGGCATCGACACCCTCGCTTCGGTGTCGACCGTCAGCCAGCAGCCGTTTCCTTTGTCCGAGAGCGTGCTGGTGGAGGCTCGCCGCATCGGCCGCCCACACCTGCTGACGACCCAGGAAGGAGACGTCGCTCGCAACCGCCTGGTCATCCCGCTGGGCAATGGCCCGGAAGGCCTGCTGGTCCTCGAAGCCCCGGAACCCAATGCCCCCCAGGGTCAGGAGCTGCTGCGGCTCGCGCAATCCTTGAGCACCGTCGTGTGGCATCGGCTGCAGGAGACCACCGAACGGCTGCGGCTCCGCGACGAACTGCAGCGCCTGCGCTTCCACGGCAGCGCGACCCACAACGCCCTGCTGGCCAGCGGACGCCTGAACGACGCCCGCCAGACGCTGCGACATCTCGCTGGCAGCCCCACACCGATCCTGCTGGTCGGCGAAGAGGGCACCGAGCGCGAAGCGCTGGCGCGCTACATGCATGCCGAAGGCCCTCGGCGACAATCCCTCTTCCTGCCCTGGGACGCGGCGCGCGTGCCGGCCTGGCGCCATGAGAAGGATCTGCTCGGCGACCGCCGCAACGAACAGGGGCTGCTGCAACGGTGTGCCGGCGGCACGTTGTTCCTCGACAACGCCGACGCGCTGGCGCCCGCCCTGATCGCCCAGCTTGCAACGCGGCTCGACAGCGAGAGCCCGGCCGTCGAGATGCCGGTGCTCGTCATGGCCATCGCGCCAGCAGCCAAGCTCGAGTGGCCCGAGCAAACCGCGAGTGCCATGGCGAGCACCCGCATCGACGTGCCACCACTGCGCAGCGAACCCCGCGACGTGTTGGCGCTGGCAGAACTGTTCCTGTCCGAGATGGGCAGCTGCCCCGACGGCTCCCCGCGGTTGCTGACCGAACGCACCAAGCGGGTACTGGCTGCCTACCAGTGGCCCGGCAACGTCCGGGAACTGCGGCTGGTACTCGAATCCGCCGCCGCAAGGGCCGGCAACCAGCCGATGGCACCACGCCACCTGCCGCCGCCGCTCGACAGCGACCAACCGGCCGGGATCCCCGAGATCCCCACGCTCGAGGAGGTCGAGCGCGTGCACATCCAGAGCGTGATGGTCCGCACCAGTGGCAACCGCACCCGCGCCGCCCAGGTGCTCGGCATCGCCAACTCGACGCTGTACGAGAAGCTGAAGCGCTACGGCATCACCGACTGATGGCCTGGCATCGCTGGTGCGCCACCGGAGCATTGGCCATGATCCGCCGATGCCCGGCAACCGCCGCATCTACCTCGACAACGCCGCCACGACGCCCCCCTTGCCTGCCGTCGTCGCTGCCATGGCGAACGCGCAGACGGCGTGGTTCGGGAACCCGAGCAGCCTGCATGCCTACGGTCCGCCGGCGCGGAAGGCGCTGGACGACGCGCGCGACTTCCTGCGCGGCACTCTCGGCGCGGCCCGGCTGGTGTTCACTTCGGGCGGCAGTGAAGCGGACTATCTCGGCATCATCGGCAGCGCCGCCGTGCGCGCGCCGGGCCGCGTGCTGATGGCGCGCAGCGACCACCCGGCGCTGCTGCAGTGCGCGACGCTGCTCGGCCGCTACCGCCACCACACCACCGCACTGCCCGTCACCGAGCACGGCGACCTCGCGCCGGAGACACTGTTCGACGCCCTCGGTCCCGACGTGCGCGCCGTCGCCCTGCTGCACGGCCACAACGAGCTCGGCACGCTGTGCCAACTGCACGAACTGGTCGAACTCGTGCGCCGCGTGGCACCGGAGGCGCACATCCACGTCGACCTCGTGCAGACCTACGGCAAGCTGCCGTTCGACTTCGACACCTTCGACGTCGATTCGGTCGCGGTCTCCGGCCACAAGTTCCATGGCCCGCGCGGCGCCGGCTTCCTGGCGCTGTCCAGCACCGCCGAGCTGGCACCGTTGCAGCTCGCCGGCGGCCAGGAAGAGGGCTTGCGCGGCGGCACCGAGAACGTCGCCGGTGCGGTCGGGCTCGCGGTCGCCGCCGAACACGTGCTGTCCCACCACGCGAGGACGGCCACCCACACGCGCGAACTCGCCGCACTCGTCTTCGCTCAGGTCCAGCAGGCGATGCCCGATGCGCAGCGCCTCGGGCATGCGGAACGCGCACTGCCGCACATCCTGTCGCTGCGCATCCCCGGCGCGAACGGCCACTCGCTGCTGTTGCGTTGCGACGCCCGCGGCGTGGCGTTCTCGACCGGCTCGGCCTGCCATGGCGCCCCCGACGCGACCAAGAAGGCGCCGAGCAACCATGTGCTCGCGGCGATCGGCCTCGACCAGCAACAGGCACGCGAAGTCGTGCGCCTGTCGTTCAGCGAACTGGTCACGCGCGATGACGCGGAACTCGCCGCCGACATCCTGATCGAAGAAGCCCTGCGCCTGCGCGCCAGCGCGCCGCCCGCGCGCAGCAGCACCGAGCCGCAGGGATCCCGCAGCCGATGAGCGAAGCGACGACGACGCCGGCGATGGCGCAGTACCTGGCGCAGAAGCAGCGCCACCCGGACGCGCTGCTGTTCTTCCGGATGGGCGACTTCTACGAGCTGTTCTTCGACGACGCGAAGATCGCGGCGAAGGCGCTCGGCTTGACGCTCACCTCACGCAGCAAGGGCGAAGGCGCGATCCCGATGGCCGGCGTGCCGGTCCGCGCTCTCGACGGCTACCTGCGTCGCCTGGTGCAGATGGGCCACAAGGTGGCCATCTGCGAACAGCTGCAGGATCCAAAGGACGCCAAGGGCGTGGTCGAACGCGCGGTCGTGCGCGTCGTCACGCCGGGCACGCTGACCGAGGACAACCTGCTCGACGGCCGCCGCAGCAACCACCTCGCCGCCGTGTTGCCCGGCAAGGACCGAGTCGGACTCGCCTGGGCCGATCTGTCGACCGGCGCGTTCCTGGTGCACGAATGCGCACTCGACCAGCTGGCCGACGAGCTGGCGCGCATCGAACCGGCCGAGCTGCTGGCGCCGGAGGCCGCGCGCGGCGACAGCACGTGGCAGCCGCCCACCGACGCCCCGGTCACGCGCCGCGCCCCGTACGACTTCGGCCTCGACGGGGCGACGCGGCTGCTGCAGCAGTTCTTCCACACCGCGACGCTGGCCGGCTTCGGCGTGCAGGACCTGCCACTCGCGACCGCCGCCGCCGGTGCTTTGGTCACCTACCTGCAGGAGACGCAGCTGTGCGCGCTGCCGCACCTGCGCGGCCTGGAGGTCTGGCACGACGGCGCGTTCATGCGGCTCGATCGCACGACCCGCCAGAGCCTCGAGCTCGTCAGCACGATGCGCGACGCGGAAGGCACACCGCTGCTGACGATCGTCGATCGCACGCAGACGCCGATGGGCGCGCGCGCACTGCGCAGCTGGCTGCTGGCCCCACTCGCGCAGGTCGAGCCGATCGTGCGCCGCCAGGATGCCGTGGCCGAACTGCACGCCGACGGCGAACTGCGCACGCTGGTGACCACGCAGCTGGCGCAGGTGCTCGACCTCGAACGGCTCGGCGCACGCGCCGCCGCCGGCCGCGCCAACGGCCGCGATCTGGTCGGCCTGCGCACCAGCCTCGAACGCCTGCCGCCGCTCGCCGGTCGCCTGCAGCAGTGCGGCAGCGCGCTGCTGCGCGAGCTCGGCGCACGACTCGACGCCCTGCCCGAGCTGACCACCACGATCGCCAGTGCGCTGGTCGACGAGCCGCCGCTCGCGATCAAGGACGGTGGCCTGATCCGTGCCGGCTACCACGCCGAACTCGACGAACTGCGCACGCTCGCGCGCGACAGCAACGAGTGGCTCGCGCGCTACCAGAGCGAACTGGTCGAACGCACCGGCATCCCGTCGCTGAAGGTCGGGTTCAACCGCGTGTTCGGCTACTACATCGAGGTCACCCACACGCATGCCGCGGTGGCGCTGCCGCCCGAGTTCGTGCGCAAGCAGACGACCAAGAACGCCGAGCGCTACGTCACCGACGCGCTGCGCACGTTCGAGACCAAGGTGCTGAAGGCCGAGGAGAACGGCAAGGCGCTCGAGTACGAGCTGTTCGCGGCGCTGCGCGAACTGGTCGCCGCGGCCGTCGCACGACTGCAGCGCACCGCGCGCGCGGTCGCCGAACTCGACGCGCTCGGCGGCCTCGCCACGGTCGCGCGCGAGCGTGACTACTGCCGCCCGACCGTCGACGAATCGCTGGTGCTGCGCATCCAGGACGGCCGACACCCGGTGCTGGAAGCCACGCACGCCGCCGGCACGTTCGTCGCCAACGACACCGACCTCGAACCGCCGGGCCGCCGCCTCGTGCTGCTGACCGGCCCCAACATGGCGGGCAAGTCGACCTGGATCCGCCAGAACGCGCTGATCGTCGTGCTGGCGCAGATCGGCTCGTTCGTGCCGTGCAAGCACGCGCACATCGGCCTCGTCGACCGCGTGTTCACGCGCGTCGGCGGCGCCGACGACATCAGCCGCGGCGCGTCGACGTTCATGGTCGAGATGACCGAGACGGCGAACATCCTCAACAACGCCACCGCGCGCAGCCTGGTCGTGCTCGACGAGGTCGGCCGCGGCACCTCCACCTACGACGGCATGTCGCTCGCGTGGGCGATCGCCGAAGACCTGCACGACCGCGTGCGCTGCCGCGGCCTGTTCGCGACGCACTACCACCAGCTGATGGACCTCGCCGGCCCTGGCCGCGGCATCGTCAACTGCCGCGTCGCGGTCAAGGAATGGGGCGACGAGATCGTGTTCCTGCATCGCATCGAGCAGGGCGGCACCGACCGCAGCTACGGCCTGCACGTGGCGCGCCTCGCCGGCATCCCGAAACCCGTGCTCGAGCGCGCGAAGGCGGTGCTGCAGCAGCTCGACGAAGAAGGCGGTGAGGTCCGCGAAGCGCTCGTCGTCGCCCGCGATCGGGCGCGGCCGGGCATGAAGCAGAAGGAACTGTTCGCGCCGCCGCCGGACCCCATCGTCGAAGAGCTGCGGCAGCTGGATCTCGACGAAGTGACGCCGCGCCAGGCGGCCGAACTGCTGCAGAAGTGGCAACAGCGCGCGAACCGCAAGTAGTCCCCCCGCGTCGCGCGGAACACTTCGGCCACACGGCGACGATCGCGTAGAAGGTGCGCATGGGCCGTTCCAACCCACCATCCTGGCCACGCCGCATCGCCCGCGGCGTGTTCGGGATCCTGGCCGCGCTGTGGATCGTGGTCGAGGATTGGCTGTGGGAAGGCCTCAAGCGCGGCATGCAGTGGCTCGGCCGGCTGCCGGTCGTGCGCAGCCTCGAAGCGCGCATCGCGCGCGCCGGCCCCAAGACGGCGATCGCGCTGTTCGTCGGCCCCTGGCTGCTGCTGCTGCCGGCCAAGCTGCTGGCGTTCTGGCTGATCGGCACGGGCCACGCCGGTGCCGGCCTGCTGGTGTTCGTCGCCGCCAAGGTGCTCGGCACGGCCCTGCTGGCGCGGCTGTTCACGCTGACCAAGCCGGCACTGCTGACGATCGGCTGGTTCCGCCGCCTGCACGACTGGTTCGTCACCATGAAGCAACGGCTGCTCGGCTACGTGCGCGGGCTGCGCGTGGTGATCTGGGCCAAGGCCATCAGCGCCCGGTTGCGCACCGCCCTGCGGACCTTCTGGCGCCGCCTGCGCGGCCCTCGACCGCGATCACGCTGAACCGGGCACGCAGCGACGGCGCCGCATCCACCACCCAACATCGTCGACACCGAATGGACCCTGCCGCACTGCCCCCGGACCGTCGCCCTTGGCTGTTCCCGACGTTGGCCGCGTTGTGCGGCGTGCTCGCACTGTGGTCGTTCACCGGCACGCAGGATCGCGCGACGTGGGCCTTCGAGATGGTGCCGCTCGGTGCGGTGATGCTGGTGTTCGCGCTGCGACGGCGGCACTTCCGCTTCAGTGACCTCGCCTACATCGCGCTGGCGTGGTTCTTCCTGATCCAGTGCCTCGGCGGTCGCTACACCTTCGCGCAGGTGCCGTTCCCGCGCGCGCTGATGGAACTGCTGCACCTGCAACG
>CAMAUH010000084.1 GCA_945861365.1 Candidatus Kuenenia stuttgartensis | reverse complement strand
GGCCGTTGCCGGAATCTGACCGCGGCGGAGCGGGCGGCGTTCGAGCAGCAGGGCCGCAAGGCGAACCTGCGCTTCAAGATGCCCGAGGCGCGGGTCATGAAGGTGCACGACCTGATCCGCGGCGAGGTCGAGGTCAACACCAAGGAACTCGACGACTGGGTGATGCTGCGCCCCGACGGCGTGCCGCTCTACAACTTCGCCTGCGTCGTCGACGACGTCGGCATGAAGATCACGCACGTCGTGCGCGGCGAAGAGCACTTCCTGAACGGCATCAAGCAGCGCCTGCTGTTCGAGGCGCTCGGCCACGAGTGCCCGCAGTACGCGCACATCCCGCTGATCCTGAACAAGGAGGGCAAGAAGCTCAGCAAGCGGGACGCCGACACCAACATGCTGGACTACCGCGACAAGGGCTTCCCGGCCGAAGCGGTGTTCAACTACATCGCGCTGCTCGGCTGGGGCTTCTCCGGCGATCGCGACGTGTTCACCCGCGAGGAGATGGTCGGCGCGTTCCAGATCTCCGGCATCGGCAAGGCCGGCTCGAAGTTCGACGACGAGAAGCTGCGCTGGATGTGCGGTGAGTACGTGCGCAAATGGACGCCGGCGCAACTGGTCGAGCGCGCGCGGCCGTGGCTGCAGGTGGTGCCGGCGACGACGTTCGCGACGCACGCGGCGTGGCTGCAGAACGTGCTCGCCTGCTACCAGGAGCGCATCGCGATCCTCAGCGAACTCGGCGGCAAGCTCGGCTGGCTGTTCACGATG
The DNA here is from genome assembly GCA_945861365.1 of Candidatus Kuenenia stuttgartensis. Classification (GTDB taxonomy): domain Bacteria; phylum Planctomycetota; class UBA1135; order UBA1135; family UBA2386; genus UBA2386. The sequence goes on along the minus strand of CAMAUH010000084.1, from coordinate 10,686 downwards.
CCGGCGATGGACGAAGCGGCGGCGAAGAACCTCGTCAAGGAACCCGCTGGCAAGCAGTGGCTGGCCGCCTACGCGCAGCATCTCGAAGCGAGCAACCTGCCGCCGAGCTGGCCCGCCGATCGCCAGGGTGTCGACGACGTCGTGCGGTTGCCGTCGAAGAAGGATGCGCCGGAAGTGCCGTGCGCGTTCTGGACGCCGGCCGCGATCGAGCGCGATTGCCGCGCGTTCGTGGAGCGGCTCGGCATCAAGTTCGGCAGCTTCGTGCACCCGGTGCGCGCGGCGCTGACCGGCACCGACAAGGGGCCGGGCCTGTTCGACGTGCTGTTCCTGCTCGGCAAGGCGACCTGCGTCGAGCGATTGCGCGCGGCGGCCGGCTAGGTCAGCGCGGGCGCGGCGTGGCCGGCTCGTCGTCCGGAGCGGTCAGCGACCTGCCCGTGGCGCGCTGGTAGGCCTGTAGCAGCAGCTCGGCGCGCTGTCGGTCGCCGGTGCCTTGCAGTTCGCGCCCGATCGCATCCCAGCGCGTCACCGGCTGCAGGCTCCAGAACAGCAGGCTCGCCGCCAACGCCGTCGTCGCCCATCGCCACTGCCGCAGCGCCGGCGTGGCGTCGCCCGGCCGCAGCCACAAGAACGTCAGCACGATGCCGCCGAGCAGGCCGCCGATGTGGCCCGCGTTGCTGATCATCGGCAGGAAGAAGCCGAGCGCGATCTGCACGACGATCCAGCCCAGCAACCGCCGCGGGCCTTCGAAGTCGAGGAACGCGAACACGTGCCGGCCCGAGCGCATGTTCATCGCGATGACGGCGCCCATCATGCCGAACAGCGCGCCGGAGCCGCCGACCACCGGTTGGCCCGGCTGGTCGACGAGGCAGCAGGCGAGCCCGCCGGTGACCGCCGTGACCAGGTACAGCAGCGCGAAGCGCACGCTGCCGAGCGACTTCTCGAGCGCTGGCGCGAACGTGAACAGCGCCGACATGTTCAGCAACAGGTGCACGACGCCGCCGTGCAGGAACGCGTAGCCGAGCAGCCGCCACGGCTCACCATCGGCGCACAGCCCTGGCGTCAGCCAGCCGAACTGCTGCAGGTGCTGGCCGAACTCCTCGGCCGGCCCGAATGGCTTCGTCAGCACCGCCAGCGTGGCCCACGCGAGCGCCACCAGCAGTGTGACCGGGATCTCGTCCGCTTGCTGCAGCAGGTCCTTCATGGCGTGCCTCGCTTGCCCCACAGCCGCACGCGCGCGATGGCGCGGAACCAGTTCTCCTCGGCGGTGAGCCGCAGCCGCGGCGGGGCAGCGGCTTCGCGCAGGGCCGCGACCGCACCCGCGCGATCGCCGGCGCGCAGCAGGGCATCGGCCAGCCACACGTGGCTGCGAGGCCCACCGCCGTGGCGCTGCTGGTGCGCGCGCAGCGTCGCCAGCGCCGCGGGGTCGCCGAGTTCCTGTTGGCAGCGCCCGAGGTGCAGCAGCGCGTCGCCGAAGGCGTGGCCCGGGTCGAGCTGCTCGGCGTTTTGGAACGCGACGGCGGCGCGTTGCCACTCGTGCTGCGGGAACAGCACGAGGCCGAGCTGGTGCCAGGTGCTGGCGACGTCGCGATCGAGCCCGAGCGACAGGTCGAGATGCTGCAGCGCCCCGGCGGCGTCGCCGCGCAGCCGCAGCAGGCGGCCGACCTCGGCGTGGCGCGATGCGGACGCGAAGTGGCGCAGTTCGCTCAGTGCGCGCAGCAACGGCGCGCGGTCGAGCGTCAGCTGGATCCACGTGCGGTGCCAGGTGCGGCGCAGCCACGCCGGGGCTGGCGGGATGACGAGGCAGACCAGCAGGGTGCCGGCGGTCGCGAAGCCGAGGCCGCTCCACAGGCTGGCTTGCGTCTGCTGCACCAGTTCGACCGCGGCGACCGGATCGCTGCGGTGGACGAGCCACAGCACCAGCGGCCACGCCGCGAGCAGCCACACGATCGCCAGCGGCAGCTTGCGCAGGGCGGTGCGCACCGCGGGCGGGGTGCTGGACATCGGCTAGCCGCCCGCGCGCACGAACGTGCCGCGGTCCTTGTCCTTCACCACGCCGGGGAACTGCAGCACGTGGTTGTGCATCGCCACATAGACGCCGGCCGGCATCACCTGCACGGCGAGCAGCGCCTCGGTCAGGTTCTGCAGCGCGTCGGTGTTGCGCATCACGTACGGCCGCATCGCGCCGGTCAGCACGATCGGCACCTGCACGCTGCCGAGCAGCGCCACGATGCGTTCGCCGGACACGGCGAGACGGTCGGTGCCGTGCACGATGACCACCCCGTCGTGCGCTTCCGCCATCGAGCCGGCGGTGCGCGCGATCAGGTCGTGGTCCTGCGGCGTCATCTGCAGGCTGTCCTTGTTCATCAGCGGGATGCGGACGATCTCGATGCCCTGCAGCTGCAGGCTCGCCAGCATCACGTCGAGCACGCTGGTGCGGTTGTCGAGCACGCCCTGCAGCTCGTCGTAGGTCTTCTCGATCGTGCCGCCGGTCGAAATCAGTGCGATGCGCTTCTTGCTGGCCATCAGGAGCCGCAGCATCGCGCAAATCCGGCATGCGGGCCAGCGCGCCGTTTCGGTGCGGTTGTGGAGGTCCTGCCGCCGGGCCGCTATGAACGCGCCCCGTGCGGTATCGCCCCCTCGGTAGCTCGGGCCTCAAGGTCTCGGTCGTCGGTCTCGGCTCCTGGCTGACGCTCGGCAATGCGATCGATGCCACCGCCAGTGCGCGCGTCGTCGCGCACGCCTTCGAGCGCGGCATCAACCTGTTCGATACCGCCGACGTCTATGCGCAGGGCGAAGGCGAACGCGCGCTCGGCGTGGCGATCCGTTCGCTGCCGCGGCATCGCCTCGTGCTGGCGACGAAGTGCTTCTTCCCGATGAGCGACGACTGCAACGACCGCGGCCTGTCGCGCAAGCACGTGCACGAGTCGCTGCGGGCGTCGCTGCAGCGCCTGGGCACCGACTACGTCGACCTGTACCAGTGCCATCGCTTCGACCCCGAGGTGCCGCTGCTCGAGACGGCGATGGCGATGGACGACCTGATCCGCCGTGGCCTGACGCTGTACTGGGGCACCAGCCAGTGGCCGGCCGACAAGATCGCCGAGGTGGTGGCCTTGTGCCGGCAGGAAGGCCTGCACCGGCCGATCGGCAACCAGCCGCTCTACAACCTGTTCGACCGCGGCATCGAGGCGGCGATCGTGCCGACCGCGGCGCAGCACGGCATCGGGCAGCTGGTCTACTCGCCGTTGGCGCAGGGCGTGCTGACCGGCAAGTACCTGCCGGGCCAACCGGCACCGGCCGGCTCGCGCGCCACCGACGAGCGCAGCAACCAGTTCGTCGGCCGCTACCTCGCGGACGCGCGGCTGCGGCAGGCGCAGCAGCTGGTGGCGCTCGCCGCCGCGAGCGGCCAGACCGCGACGCAGCTGGCGCTGGCGTTCTGCCTGCGCGATGCGCGCATCAGCTCGGTGCTGGTGGGGGCGCGCACGCCCGAACAGCTCGACGGCAGCCTCGCCGCGGTCGACGTCACGCTGACGACGGCGCAGCTGCACGAACTCGAACGGATCTTCCCGGCATGAGTGCTCCCGTGCTGCTGCGGTTGCCGGACGCGGCGTCGCTGAAGCAGATGTTCCATCTGCGCTATGGCCCGGCGGAGCGGCTCGGTTGGGGGCCGGCGCTGCGGCGCGACTACGGCTACTACACGCCCGACGACGTCTACGAAGCGCTGGTCGCCGGCCTCGTCACGCACGGCGTGCGCTGGCTCGACGTCGGCTGTGGCCGCGAGCTGTTCCCGAACAACCTCGGCCTCGCCGAACTGCTCAGCAAGCGCTGCGCGCGCCTGGTCGGCGTCGATCCCGACCCGACGCTGCAGGAGAACCCGTGGGTGCACGAGAAGGTCGCCGGCGGCATCGACGACTACGACGGCAAGGGCGGCTTCGACGTCGTCACGCTGCGCATGGTCGCCGAGCACATCGCCGACCCCGCGGCGTGCGTGCGCAGCCTGCACCGGGCGCTGGCGCCGGGTGGCGTCGCGGTGGTGTTCACGGTGTTCGCCGGTTCGCCGATGCCGCTGCTGACGCGGCTGGCGCCGATGGACCTGCGCCACACCGTGAAGTCGTGGCTGTGGGGCACGCTGCCGAAGGACACCTTCCCGACCTGCTTCCAGATGAACACGCGCGGGGCGCTGCAGCGGTTGTTCTCCGGCGTCGGCATGCGCGAGGAAGCGCTGCTGCGGCTCGACGACTGCCGCACGTTCGCGCGCTTCCGTTGGCTCAGCGAGATGGAGCTGCGGCTGATGCGGGTGTGCCGTGCTTTGGGCTTGCCGTACCCCGAGCACTGCCTGCTCGGCATCTACCGCAAGCCCTGAGCGGGCGGCTCGCACCGCTCACTTGGGGAACTTGAAGCCCTCTTTGTGGCCCTTCCACCATTCGTGGTAGGCCTTCTGGTCGGTCAGGTTCTGCCCGGTCAGCTTGTTGAGGCTGCTGACGATCGAACCGCTCAGCGGATTGCTGCCGGTGCCGCGCGTCGCCGATCGGCCACCACTCGCCGTGCCGCGCGTCCACAGGTCGATCAGCGCGTCGATCGCATCCTTGCTCTTGATGCCGCCGAGCGCCTTCACGCGGGCATCGCCGCGCTTCTGCCAGTTCGCTTCGCGCCGGTTGCCGCTCAGCACGCCGTGCACCAGCGGCTGCACGGCGCGGGGGTCGCCGATCCCGCCGAGGGCTTCGCACACCGCGCAGAACACGTCGACGTCGCCGGTCTTCTCGTCCGCTTCGATGTCGAGCTGCGTGATCAACGCCGGCACGGCCTTGTCGTCCTTCATCTTGCCGAGCGCTTCGGCGATCTCCTTGCGCACCGGCGCCGACTTGTCGTGCAGCTTCGTCGCCAGCGCGTGCGCCACCTGCGAACCGCCGACCGCTGCCACCTTGCCGATCGCCGCGGACTTCTCGGCGTTGGACATCTTCGCCCAGCCGTCCAGCGCCTTCAGCGCTTCCTTGGCTTCGGCGGCCTTGTCGGCCGGGGTCTGTGCGAGCAGCGCACCGGTCAGCAGCAACAGCAACGGGAGTGAGCGCATGGCCATCGTGTACCTCGTCTCGAGGTGCGGCATTGTGGCGAGCGCGCGCGCGGGGACCGGTAATCCCCGCGTCAAGACTTCGTCCCGGTGGGCGGAACGGCTCAGCGGCGGCGCGGCGGGGCCGGCGGCGGCAGCTCGCGCAGCATGATGTCGACGCGGCCGTTGTGGCTGGTCTGGCGCTCGATCTCGAACAGCTTGGTGGCGTCGACCAGGCTGCTCAGCTTGGCGAAGCCGTAGCTGCGCGAATCGAAGTCCGGCTGCTGCGACATGATCTTGGCGCCGACCGCGCCGAGGTTGGCCCAGCCTTCTTCGTCCTCGCTCGCTTCGACCGCCCAACGCAGCAGGTCGAGCAACTTGCGGTCGTGCTTCAGGTCCATCACCGTCTTCTTCGGCGCGTTCTCGGGCTCCGGCGCCGCACCACGCAGGATGTCGGTGTGCACGAAACGGTCGCAGGCGGTGACGAACGCGCGCGGCGTCTTGCGTTCGCCGAAACCGATCACCATCAGCCCTTCTTCGCGGATGCGCGAGGCGAGCCGTGTGAAGTCGCTGTCGCTGCTGACCAGGCAGAAGCCGTCGAGCTTGCTGCGGAACAGCAGGTCCATCGCGTCGATGATCAGCGCGCTGTCGGTGGCGTTCTTGCCCACCGTGTAGCGGAACTGCTGGATCGGCTGGATCGCGTGTTCGAGCAGCTGCTCCTTCCACGACTTCAGGTTCGGCAGCGTCCAGTCGCCGTAGATGCGCTTGACCATCGCGACGCCGTAGTTGGCGACCTCGGCCAGCAGGCCTTCGAGGGCGGTGGCGGAGACGTTGTCGGCGTCGATCAGTACGGCGAAGCGCCGCGGCGGCGAGGTCGGTTCCATGGGGTGAGCACGGTAGCGGCGGAGTGCGGCCGGGGCTCGCGCTGTTCTGCTCCGCGGCGCGAATCGCCGCCGCAGGTCCGGTTTCGTGCGGTTGCGGTGGTGCTGCCGGTGCGCTAACCACTGGGCCACGGATGAAGTTCCAGGACTACTACACGACGCTCGGCGTCTCGCGCACCGCCACCGCCGACGAGATCAAGCGCGCCTACCGCAAGCTCGCGAAGGAGTGGCACCCCGACCGTCATCCGCAGAACCAGCGCAAGTCGTACGAGGAGAAGTTCAAGGCGATCGCCGAGGCCAACGAGGTGCTCAGCGACCCCGAGAAGCGCAAGCGCTTCGACGCGCTGGGTGAGCACTGGCGGCACGGCCAGGACTTCCAGTCGCCGCCCGGCGGGGGCGGCGGTGGGCGCACGATGAGCCAGGAGGAGTTCGCCCGCATGTTCGGCGGCGGGCGCGCCGGTCCAGCCGGCGGCGGGTTCTCGGACTTCTTCTCGCAGATGTTCGGCGACATGTTCGCCGGTGGTGGTGGGGGCGGCGGCCGCGGCCCCCAGGCGGGTCGCGCGCGCGCGCCGCGCAGCCACGGGGAGGACGCCGAGGCGGAGATCGAACTGAAGGTCGGTGACGCGCTGCTCGGCGGCAAGCGCCCGTTCTCGCTGGCGATGCGGGTGCCGTGCGAAGCGTGCGACGGCGAAGGCCAGGTCGACATGCACACCTGCCCGTCGTGCGGTGGGCTCGGCAGTGCGCAGCGCGAGAAGACCATCGAACTGGCGATCCCGAAGGACGTGCGCGATCGGCAGATCCTGCGCCTGCGCGGCCTCGGCGAGCCCGGGCCCGGCGGCGCCGGCGATCTGCTGCTGACGCTGCGCCTCGTGCCGGACGACGTCTACCGCCTGCGCGACGACGACGTCGAAGCGGACATCGTGGTGGCGCCGTGGGAGCTGCTCGACGGGACCAAGGTCGACGTCGCAGTGCCCGGTGGCACGGCGACGGCGAAGCTGCCGGCGGGCACCAAGCCGGGCCAGCGCCTGCGCTTGCGCGGCCAGGGCCTCGTGCGGGCGGATGGCCAGCGCGGCGACCTGTTCCTGTGCGTTCGCCTCGGCCTGCCGGAGGTGCTGACCGAGCACCAGCAGCAGCTGCTGCGCGAACTGGGCAAGGATGCCGGCGTCGTGCGCGGCGGTGCCGCCCGCTGAGAAATGGCACCCCCTGGACTCGCGGTGCCGGGTGGGTGGGCCTACAAAGCGAGCCAAGATGAGTGCAAGCGGTTGGCGTGGACGGGCACTGGATTGGCTGGCGGGGGCCGGGCAGCCCACCGTCTGGGCGCTGTGCTTCGGCATGGTCGCGGTCGTGTCCGCCGCGGACTGGTTCAGCGGCGCGGATGTCGCGGCGAGCCTCGCCTACCTGCTGCCGATCGCGCTGATGGGCTGGGGCGGCGGTCGCGTCTCGGTGTCGATCCTGGCGGCGGTCTGCGCGCTGGCCTGGCTCGGCATCGATCTCTGCACGCACGGCAGCGAGATCGTCACCAGCCTGAAGGTGATCGACCTCATCGTGCTGACGACCGCCTTCCTGTCGTTCGGCTTGGTGCTGGCGGCGTTGCGTGGCCGGCTCGATCGCGAACGCCACCTCGCCCACACGGACCCCTTGACCGGTGTGCACAACCGGCGGGCCTTCTGGAACGCCGCCGCCCGCGAACCCGAGCGCTGCCGCCGGCACCGCGAACCGTTCTCGCTCGCCTACCTCGACCTCGACGGCTTCACGGCCGTCAACGACCGCCATGGCCATGGCGTCGGCGACGACCTGCTGCGCGAAGTCGCGGCGACGCTGCAGCAGGACCTGCGGCAGCTCGACATGCTGGCGCGCCTCGGCGGCGACGAGTTCGCGCTGTTGCTGCCGGGCACCGATGGGCCGGGCGCCGCAACGGTGATGCAGCGCTTGCGCGAGCGGGTGCTGCGGGCGCCTTGGCGGCAGGGCCATGACATCGACTGCAGCATCGGCTGCCTGACGGTGGTGCAGGCGCCGTCCGACGTCGCGACGATCATCGAACGCGCCGACCAGATGATGTACGCGATGAAGCGCGCCGGCCGCGGCCGCACGTTGCACGAGGTGGTCGGGCCGAGCCCGGCGAGTGCCACGGTCAGCGTGCCGCCGCGGCGCCCGCGTGCGTGAACGGCCAGGGCTGCGCTTGCAGCGCCTGCACGTTGCCGCCAGCATCCGCGGATGGCTCTGCTGACGCTCGAAGACATCCACGTCACCATCGGTGACCGCCACCTGCTGCAGGGCGTGTCGCTGGTGGTCGGCGAAGGCGAGCGCATCGGCCTGCTCGGCGCGAACGGCTGCGGCAAGTCGACGCTGTTGCGCATCCTCGCCGGCGCGCTGCAGCCCGATCTCGGCAACCGCGCGGTGCGGCGCGACCTGCGCCTCGGCTACCTGCCGCAGGAGCCGACGTTGCCGCCGGACGCGAAGGTGCACGACGTCGTCGTCGACGGCATCCCCGGCCGCACCGAGGTCGTGCAGGCGCTGGCCCGTGTGCATGCCGCGTTGGCCGACGAGGCCGATGCCGACCGCATCACCAAGTTGCTGAAGGAACAAGAACGGCTCGACCTGCGGCTCGAACAGCTCGGTGGCCACGATGTCGACCATCGCGCCGACGCGATCCTGCAAGCGCTCGGCATGACGCGGCCCGAAGCGCGCTGCGGCCAGCTGTCCGGCGGCGAGAAGCGCCGCACCGCGCTGGCGCAGCTGCTGCTGTCGGGGCCGGAGCTGATGCTGCTCGACGAGCCGACGAACCACCTCGACGCCGAGGTCACCGACTGGCTCGAGACGTTCCTGCTCGCCGCCGGCGTGCCGCTGGTGCTGGTCACGCACGACCGCTACTTCCTCGACCGCCTGTGCAGCCGCATCGTCGAGTTCGACCGCGGCACGCTGTTCAGCTACGACGGCGGCTACCGCGCCTACCTGGTGCAGCGCGCGCTGCGGCTCGAACAGGAAGCGCAGCAGGAGAGCGCGCGGTTGAACACGCTGCGCCGCGAGACCGAGTGGGTCAAGCGCGGCCCGCCGGCGCGCACGACCAAGGCGAAGGCGCGCATCGACCGCCACACGGCGCTGGTCGAAGCGGCACCGCCGCCGAAGGCCAGCGATCTCGAGTTCGCGATCCCCGAGGGCCCGCGGCTCGGCGACTTCGTGCTGCGCCTGCGCGGGCTCGGCAAGCGCTACGGCGACCGCACGATCCTGAAGCCGTTCGACCTCGACCTCGGGCCGGGCCAGCGCCTCGGCATCGTCGGGCGCAACGGTGCCGGCAAGACCACGCTGCTGAAGCTGTGCCTCGGCCAGCTCGAGCCGGACCAGGGCAGCGTCGCGATCGGACCGACGGTCAAGTACGCCGGCATCGACCAGACCCGCAGCGACCTGGCGCCCGACAAGACCGTGCTGCAGGAAGTCGCCGGCGGCAACGACTACGTGGTCGTCGGTGGCAGAGCACAGCGCGTCGAGACCTTCCTCGAGCAGTTCCTGTTCCCCGGCGCGATGAAGTTCGCGCGCATCGGCTCGCTGTCGGGTGGCGAACGCAACCGCGTGCTGCTCGCCAAGCTGCTGTGTGCCGGCGGCAACGTGCTGGTGCTCGACGAGCCGACCAACGACCTCGACCTGGCGTCGCTGCGCGCGCTCGAGGACGCGCTGCTGGCGTTCCCCGGCGCGTCGATCGTCGTCAGCCACGACCGCTGGTTCCTCGACCGCATCGCGACGCGCATCGTGCACCTCGATGGCACCGGCCACGCGCGCGTGCACGAAGGCGACCTGTCGCTGCTGCTCGAGCGGCTCACCGCGGAGCAGCAGGATCGCGACGAAGCCGAAGCGAAGGCGGCGGCGGCCGCGAAGGCGAAGGCCGCCGCAGCGGCGGGCAAGCAGGGCGGCGGCAAGGCGAAGAAACTCAGTTCGCGCGAGCAGCAGGAGCTCGCCGAGCTGCCGGCGAAGATCGAGCTCGCCGAGCGCGAGCTCGCCGCGGTCGACCAGGGCCTGCTCGATCCGGCGGTCTACACGGCGGCTGGTCGCGCGCGCTTCGATGCGCTGACCAAGCAGCGCCAGGAGCTGCCCGGCCGCATCGCCGGGCTCTACGCGCGCTGGGAAGAGCTCGAGGCGATCGCCGAGCAGATGCGCGCGGGCTGAGCGCCGATCACTTCGGCACGGCCGGCGGCGTGAACGGCACGTTGCCGCTCAGCGCCTCGAGGAACGCGACCAGCTGGTCGATCTCCTCGGCGCTCAGGTTGCGGTTCATCGCCAGCGGGTCCTTGTGCTTGTTGTCGATGCCGCCGCTGGCCATCAGGGTCACGGCTTCCTTCAGCGACGCGACACTGCCGTCGTGGAAGTACGGGCCCGTCTTCGCGATGTCGCGCAGCGACGGCGTCTTGAACTGGCCGGTCCGGGCCGGGTCGTTGAACGCCTTCTCGCCGGCGGCGCCGACGTCGGGCTTCTCGGCGGTCATGCCGATGCCGACGTTGTGGAACATCTTGTCGGTGAACAGCGGCGGGGTGTGGCAGACGATGCAGCCCGCCTTGCCCATGAACAGTTCCATGCCCTTCTGCGCCGCTTCGTCGAGCGCATCCTTCTTGCCGGCGGCGAAGCGGTCGTAGGCCGAGTCGCCGCTGCGCAGGCCGCGCAGGAACGACGCCAGCGCCTGCACGATCGTCGCCTCGCTCGGCGGCGCCTTGAACGCGTCGGTGAACGCCTTCATGTAGTCGGGGACCGCGGCCAGCAGCTTGGCGACCTCCT